>NZ_JARGEJ010000013.1:0-103278 GCF_029211245.1 Robertmurraya sp. DFI.2.37
GCCTTTGAGGTCTGGCCAGTAGAAGTAGTACAATTGGCGAACCTTTCAGTAGCCCTTTAGGGTTTGGTCAGTAACAAAGGCTTTCAGCCGCAGAGAAAACCACCCGTTCTCACGGGTGGTACTTATTTGATTAAATATATATTTTTTATCTACTGATCAATAAACAATTCTCAAGTAAACGGTCCAAGATATACTCATTTATAGGTTCAGACTTTATGAAACAAGCAATTGCATTAAGAGAGACTTTCTATTCCTTTTTTGCCCACTCCGGTCGCTGTAGGCTACAAAGAACCTCCAGCTCTTTTTCTCGTAAATTACAATACGAACTAACCGTATGTAAATCGTTATCGACATACCCTGGATGACACATGACTTCAATTGAATCGCTCTTACTTTCTTTGAGTCGTTCAAAAATATCTTTAGAGACTCCAGGACCATAAAAATCTAAGTACAGTTCATTTGTTAAAAGGATTTCCTTATGGTCAGATAAAGTGTCAACTTTTCTAACTGGTACCTGGAACTCATTTGCGAGTTTAACGACAACATCCTTAAGTGGTTCCCAGCTGTGGATATGATGGTGACTATCGATGTGATGAAGCTCAAGTCCTGTGTTTAAAAATGCTTCAATCTGCGTTCTCCATTCAAGCTCAACTTGTTCTACATTCGGTGCCTCAGAATGTGCATACGTATTACGATATTTGAAAAATCCATCTTTGTTTATTAAGTCAGGAACCTCTGTACTTAATGGCTTTCCCCAAGTGAGTACAAGGTGGATTCCTACCTTCAAAGAAGGAGTTTTTTTCGCAGCAAGAACGGCATGCTCAACTGCCAAGCCATTCATCATTAACGTCGCGGAATCGACAACACCATCTATATGGCTTTTGATGATGCCGTCATTGATTCCTTTTGTTAAACCAAAATCGTCTGCATTAAATAATACTCTCATTTATAATCCCCCCATTTTTGTGGAACCAAATTTGAACAAACGATTTTTGGCTCATTTCGTGTCTAGCTTGGTTTCACATGCCCTTTTCGTATAACTGAAAGGGCAGAGAGGAAATGAACCAAAAATTAATACCAACATAGAACAAAGGCTAAAAGATAATTTAATCTTGAGGGTAGAAACGCTCAATCACAAAGTTTGTTTTATCTCCTCGAAAATAGGAGCGTGAATATTCAACTTTCTCGCCTTTTTCATTTTCTGCAATGGTTTCAATGTAAAAACACGGAGAATCAGGCTGGCATTTTAAATGAGCACAAGTTCGTTCGTCGGCAAGTGTGATTTCCATTTGCTCTGTTGTTTTTGCAATGTGAACGCCGAATACATCTTTAAAAGCGCCATATAACGAAGTTTCAGCATGCTCTTTCGTGATTCCTGGTGCTACCGTCCATGGAATATAGGCAATTTCAAACTGTGTTGGTTCTCCATCAACCTTCCTCACTCTTTCAATTCGCTGAATCGGATCATTTAGTTCTATCTCCAACTTGTTCAAAAGTAACTCATTTGCCGGTATTACATTGATAGTAACGAGTGTGATTTCAGCTTTCTTTCCTTGTACAGCGACTTGATCTTTGTATTTTTTAAAGGTATGTGACAATGTTTGACTAACTTTTTGATCAGCAACATAGGTACCTTTTCCTTGATGTCGTTCTAGATAGCCTTCTAATGTCAGTTGATTAAGGGCAGTTCGTACAGTGGTTCTACTCACGTTAAATTCTTCGCACAATTCAAGTTCTGTAGGGATTTGTTCTCCCTTCTTATATTTTTCCGATTTTATTCGATCAAGCAGTTCATCTTTTATGTAGGCGTGTAATGACTGATTTTTATCCATATGGTAAACCCCTTCAAGTATTCTATGGTTTGAGTTTACAAGATAATACAATTGTTCGCAATTGTTAATACAAATTTTAAATTTGTATTATTTGTATGAATATCATTATTACGCAAATAAGCTTTTTTATCGCCTCTTTTTATGTTTATATGTAACGACAATATGTGATAAGATATAACAAATTTTATTTTTTAGAAATAGGTTATATACAAATTTTATATTGTATGATATATTTTTGTAAAGGTCATATGTCTAAAAATTCACTCAACATTAAATTAAGTCAATTACAGATAAGGAGCTCGTCATTATGTCTCTAAAATTAGTGGTTGTTGGTGGAGGTTCGAGCTATACACCAGAAATAATAGAAGGGATTATCCGCCGTCATGAAACATTTCCTGTTAGCGAAATCGTTCTAGTTGATATAGAAACGGGAAAGAAAAAACTTGAGGTCGTCGGGAATTTAGCATTGAGAATGATTGAGAAGTCGGCTAAACCGATTCAATTGTCATGGACATTAAATCAAAAAGAAGCGCTTGAAAATGCCGATTTTGTCTCAACTCAAATCCGTGTAGGTGGATTGGAGGCGAGAGCGAAGGACGAACGAATTCCCTTAAGTCATGGCTTTATCGGACAAGAAACAAATGGAGCAGGAGGCATATTTAAAGCATTCCGTACAATTCCAGTCTTAATGGAGCTTGCGCAAAATGTCCATACCATTTGTCCAGAAGCTTGGATCATTAATTTTACAAACCCTGCCGGAATTGTAACAGAAGCTTTGTTAAAGCATTCTCCTCATAAGAAGGTTATTGGGGTTTGTAATATCCCGTATAATATGCGGCATTCAACAGCGGAAATTTTGGACTCCTCACCACAAGACGTTCAAATCGAATTTGTGGGCATGAATCATTTTGTGTTTGGAAAAAAAGTCCTTGTAGAAGGAATTGATCGGACAGAAGAGATGTTGAAGAAAATTTGCCATGCTGATTTTGGTTATTCTCCAGCGAATATTGTCAATCTTGGTTGGACTAAAACATTTATCGAATCATTAAAGATGCTTCCAAATCCTTATCATCAATATTATTTTCAAACAAAAGAGGTTTTAGAAAAGGATATAAACGCATTTAAAGAACATGGAACAAGAGCAGAAACAGTGCAAAAGCTAGAAGAATCGCTGTTGAATTTATATAGTGATCCAAACTTACGGGATAAGCCGAAGGAGCTTGAAAAAAGAGGCGGTGCTTTTTATAGCGATGTGGCATGTAGCTTAATGGAATCCATTTACAACAATCGAGGTGACGTTCAGACTGTGAATACGTTCAATCAGGGATCCATACCAGAGTTACCGCCTGATGCAGTAATAGAAGTAAATAGTGTCATCACTAGAGAGGGTCCTAAACCTCTTGCAATTGGAACTTTGCCCCCTGCTATTAAAGGGATTATCCATCATATGAAAGCTTTTGAAGAACAGGTGATTTGCGCAGCTTTGTCAGGCGATTATCATGAAGCGTATGTTGCGTTAGTGATGAATCCATTAGTTTCAGACGAAAAAATGGCAAAAGTGCTCCTTGATGAACTATTGGATGCCCACAAGCCTTTTTTACCACAATTTCAATAGAAAAAAAGATTATATAATTCCAAGCTTTATAGACTTTCCAATCCTTCACTTATGAAGGGTTTCCTTTCAAAGATTTTTGTAAGCGGTTTAATTATTGGATTTCGTACATTTGAACTGATTAAGGGCCTTTTGGCAACTTGAAGGGGGAGATGCGATGAATCATAAAATAAGCATTATGTAAATGAACATCTCTGCTTTTACACCGTATATGGAGTGAACCTGATTTTTAAAAATTCCTTATAGGGAGGTATTTTAATGCAATTTTTGATAGCATGGTTGGAAAAATATTTTCTACCACTTGCCGGCAAAATTGGGGGACAGAAGCATCTTATTGCTTTGAGGGATGCCTTTATTGGAACGCTCCCAGCCACGATGGCTGGTTCTGTTGCAGTAATGCTTAACGCTCTTTTAAGAGATTTGCCTCCACAATTCTTCGACGGTTATGATGGGAACAGTATACCAGTCATTAGAGAAATTATTGCGGTTAATGGTTATGTCTGGAATGGAACACTTGCGATTGCCGGTTTGATCTTTGTGTTTTCATGGGGATACAACATTGCCAAAGCTTATGGGGTCAATGAATTATCCGGAGGAATCGTTTCTACAGCCGCTTCCATTGCTGGGATTACCTTTTCCTTCTCCGGTGGAATTACCGGTTTGAATTTAGACGCGGCCACTGTGGAAGCAATAAACGCAGCAGGCTGGTCTGCGACTACTGAAGGGATAACTGCGGCAGGATGGGGCTGGCTTCCATTGAATAATTTGGATGCCAATTTTTTCTTTACGGCGATGATTATTGGCTTTATCGCTACGATGATCTATGTGAAATTGATGTTAAAGGATATTACCATTAAGTTGCCGGATTCTGTTCCACCGGCTATTTCGAAAGCCTTTGCCTCGATCATTCCGGCAACTGTAGCTTTGTATGTTGTTGCTATTTTCTATTTTGTATTCTCCAAGATCGTACCGGATATGACGTTTTTACAATGGCTGCAAAAAACAGTTGCACAACCGCTACTTGGATTATCTCAAGGCTTTGGAGCCGTTGTCCTTGTTGCCCTATTCGTGCAATTGTTCTGGTTCTTCGGAATCCATGGACCGAATGTGCTTGCGCCAATTTTAGAGGGAGTTTTCGGTGTAGCTCAATTGGAGAATGTAAACTTATTCCAACAAGGAGGAGTTGATTTAGTACTTTCTGAAGGATATATGTGGGTTCGCGGCTCCTTTGACGCTTACGCCTGGTATGGCGGTTCAGGCGGAACGATTGTTTTAATTATCGCACTTCTTCTTTTCTCGAAACGGAAGGATTATCGAACCGTTGCTAATTTATCTGTCGGACCAGGAATTTTCAACATTAATGAGCCAATCATGTTTGGATTGCCAATTGTATTGAATCCGTTAATGTTCATTCCATTCTTACTTACACCAGTTGTGTCGGTTTCAATTGGGTACTTTGCAACATTGTGGGGACTGGTTAATCCGGTATCTCAACAAGTGGTATGGGTTACTCCGCCATTCTTACTGTCTTTCTTGGCCACAGGGGCAGACTGGCGTGCTCCAATTGTTACATTGGTTGCGATGCTCGTATCATTTGCCATTTGGATCCCATTTGTCATTGCAGCAAACAAGATGGCTCCTGATGCAGGACAAGATGATAAAATTGTGACAGATTTGGGACATGATAACAAATCTGTATAAAAGTGAAAAAATAATAGTGAGGGGCTGCTTCCATAATGAAGTGGCATCCCTCTTTTCATCAATGAGGAAAGGAATAGAAAAATGATTGAAATCAGTACAGGTGTACATCAAGAAAAAATTATTGAACTATTAAACAATTATAACGAGGATGGGATTCAATTTACCTTTAATGAAAAAAAGGGGATCAACCTATATTTTTCCACAAACATAGAAGATTTGGAAAAGGCAGCAAGTGTTGCGAAGTCGGTTATTAAAAAACAACCTTGGGGCTCAGTGCTTTATTTCCGTTCTTCTCCTCTTTCGTAAAAAAATGTTCATTTTGTATTATAATGGAACAAAGAAATGTCAGTGTTCATAAATGAATAAATGAAGATTGCAGAAGAAAATGCTAGAGAAGTATTGCTATGAAAAACTGCGATTTTATAAAAAGGATGATTAACGTGGCGAAAAGAGGGCTATTTCTTCTTAGTATCGGTTGCCTCCTATTTTTATTTAGTGCAAATGCTAAAACGGGGGAGTATGAAATTTTTAATTTAACTACTGCACTCGTTTTAGTAATAGTCGGTGCAATTATGGCTGTAAAGGGAAAGAAGAGAAATAATACTCAAAAAGATTAGGTGAATCTGATGGAATTAGTGAAAAAAATGAATGTACCAGTAGAGTTTCTTTATGAGACGATTTTAAAATCGGTTTTATCAGATATCCATTCTCAAACGGGGAAAAAATTATCGGAAAAACAATTACAAGGGTTCGAATACGAAAAGACATTTTCAAAGCATGCAAAGGCTACCATTCGGATCGAAGAAATTATGAAAAATGAATTTTATCAGTATCGTACAACGAGTAATAAGCAAGATTTTTTAGTCACCTATAAGCTTCGTCCTTTAGAGAATGGTAGTTGCGAATTGCACTATATTGAAAAAATGGAGTCTTTTGGCTATCTTCAGAAATTAAATGATGTCCTTATCGGCATCATCTGGTCTCCGTTAAAAAAAAGAAGATTTAAAGAAATGCTTAACCAAATAGAAGCTACCCATGTAAAAGAGAGCACCGGGACGTGAATGGATATTTTTATAGCTTTTATAATGAGGCTGCTGTTTTATGGCTCATTTCTGCATAACTAATCGATGTCTGAAACAAAGTCTTCACACAGCCAAAAAACGTTTGTGCAACAATATTATCAATGCTTCTAGTTAAAGGAGAATGGCGGGAATTTAAGCTAAGTAAGATCGATAGGAGGAGAGAAACAATGAAAACGATTATGTTGGTTTGTTCAGCGGGAATGAGTACAAGTCTGTTAGTAACAAAAATGCAAAAGGCGGCAGAGTCTCAAAATATTGAAGCAGATATCTTTGCTGTTTCAGCTTCCGAAGTTGATGAGAATTTAGCTAAGAAAGACGTGGATGTTTTATTATTAGGACCACAAGTCCGTTATATGAAAGCTCAATTTGAAAAAAAGCTTCAGGATAAAAATATCCCAGTTGATTCAATTAATATGCAATATTATGGGATGATGAACGGTGAAAAGGTTCTAGAGGAAGCACTGAATTTAATAAAAAATAAATGAGACGATTTTTTTATGGGAAAGTTTAACCGTTTTCAAAAAATAAAGAACTATTGATATTCGTTTACAAGCTAAAATTTTGAAAATCCGTCGAGTGAACATGACCCTAGGGTTTGTACCTGACTTTAAGATATTAGAGTAATCTATCGCTTTTACATTGCAACTTGAAGGGTGTGTCAAGAAAATGGTCGATGAAACGTTAGAAATGATTGCTTTCCAGATTATTAGTAATGTCGGTTCAGCAAAAAGTATTGCCATGGAAGCTCTTTATGCAGCGAAGGAAGGGGATTTTGTTCTAGCTGAAGAAAAATTAGTGGAATCAAAAAAATATTTAGTTGAAGGACATAAAATTCACACTTCCTTAATTCAAAGAGAAGCTGCAGGAAACAAGGTTGAGTTTTCTATGCTTTTTATGCATGCTGAAGACCAATTAATGAGTACTGAAACGATTTCTGAATTAGTTAAAGAAATGATTGAAATGTATCAAAGGTTCGGTAAATAATGGTGACAGCTCTTATTGGAGATAATAACTTGATGTTTTACCGAAAAGTCGAGAAAAGGGACCTTCTCTTTTAAAGAGAGGTCTTTTTTTTGTGTTGTTTTTTTAAGGACCTATCTCGCTTAGTCCGTTTAGACCGAATAGGTTTCTTATTCGGACAGGAGCCTTTTCGTTTAGTTGGTTCAGTCGAAATCCCCCTTTTATTCGGACTGGAATAAAGAAGGAATGAAATGCAACAACGGTTCAGCTAAAAGAGTACGCTGTTCGACATCATTGGATGAGCAAAAAGTGGCTCAGATAATGGAATATAAGAGTAACATAAATTGAATATTCTAATATTTTAACAAGAATCACTCTTTCTCATGAATAATTCATTCCAACTTGGGAAATGAATAGATTTGGGAGGAGTGAAAAAATAGAATGTTACATTTTAAAAAATGGACAAGAAGAAGTCTGATGACAATCTTATTTTGTGCAGCAATATTGACAACATATCAGGGAATTTCTGGAGTCGAAGCTAGAGCTTTACCAACATATTTCAATAGTGAAGACGAGCATTATGAAGAAACAAGCTCTCATACAGAACATAAATTAAAGCCAATGGAGGTTGCATTTAAATTTCTTAAAAGAGTAACCAATCTTGATTTAAAAATCTCATCGAGTGAAAAGGTAGCAGGGACAGTGCCAACACTAGAGGAAGCAATCGATTGGACTCAGTATCCAAGTACAGAAGTAGTAGCTACTGGATACACAGCCGGATACGAATCGACAGGAAAAGGCCCCGATCATCCCCAGTTTGGAATTACGTATTCTGGCGTAAAAGTAACTCGTGATTTATATTCGACAGTTGCTGCTGATTTAAATGTGTTTCCAATTGGTACAATTCTTTTTATTCCTGGATACGGCTATGGGGTTGTTGCCGATAAAGGAGGAGCCATAAAGGGAAACAAGGTGGATTTGTACTACGAAACGGTAGAAGATGTTTACCGTGAGTGGGGGAAAAAGAAGGTTGAAGTTTATGTGATCGAAAAAGGAAAGGGAAAATTGACGGAGGAAGAATTAAGAGCATTAAATGAAAATGAGTCGATGCAAGTATTTCGTCAACAATTTAACCAATCAAAAAGTCAATAAATGAGGGCAGGCACGTGAAGTCGAAAAAGAATCAAAATATAGTGAACCCCCAGGAATCACCATCTGTTAAAGTGGTGATGATTCCTGGGGGTTTTTTTCTTGAGTTATTTTGTCATCAAAGATGGACTAAGTAGTGTAAAATTAATGTAAGGATGATTCCTGTTAATCCTCCAAAAAAGACTTCAATTGGTTTATGCCCAAGTAATTCTTTTAGTTCTTTACGTTTCTCTTGATCGGGCTTATGAGGCCAATCTTTGGCTTCCTCAATAAATCTGTTAAAATCAGCAACGAGCTGGTTTAGCACGATCGCTTGTTCTCCAGCTTGTCTGCGTACACCTGTTGCATCGAACATTGTGATAATGGCAAAAATGGCTGAAACAGCAAATACGGAAGATTGCATTCCTGCTTCAAGTGCCACTCCAGTAGATAATGCAGTAACGGCTGCGGAGTGGGAGCTAGGCATACCACCAGTACTTGTCAGCAAAGACCAGTCTAATTTTTTTGTGACAGCAAAATGAATTGGCACTTTGACAAATTGTGCGAATAGGATTGCTGCTAATGCAGCCCAAAATGAGAAATTGACAAATAGCTCCATGCTGTAACCACCTTTGTTGATCGTAATAAGGTCTATTGTTTACTATTATAAGTCTTCTCCATACAATTTTTTGTAAGCTATAAAACGAGAGGAGTATGTATGTTGAAAGATTATCCACTTGAGTATTATCAGTTTTTTGTGCACTTTAACGAAGGTGATTATTACACCTGTCATGATTTGCTCGAAGAAATGTGGATGACAGAGAAATCAAATTTATTCTTAAAAGGATTATTACAAATGAGCGTCGCCATTTATCATTATGAGTATGGAAATGTCAAAGGTGCTCGCTTAATGATGACGGCTGCTCATGAATATTTACAGCGTTATCGTCCAAAATATTGGGGCCTTGATCTTGAAAAAGTATATCAATTTATAGAGGAGTGCCTCATTATTATACCACAACATATCGATCGAGTTTCATTTTCTCATGTCGATTCCTTACCTGTGTTGCCAAAGCTTCTGTTGTATTTGGAGGAAGATGAATAACAATACGCCAACATGCTTCAGTCGAAAGAAAAGGTGATATCGATTATAATGAATACATATTCTTGGAGGTGACCACATGTTTGAGGTAAAAAATGAAATACAATTTCAAGATTCATTTGAGTGTCTAGTAATAGGAGTTTTAGATAAACCTGAAAAATTTTCTGGCTCGTTGTCTAGGTTAGACGAGTTTTTCACGGGACAATTAACAGAGCTTGTGAAGAGTGGCGACATATCAGCGAAAAAGAAAAGCATTTCAAAGATACATACATTTGGCAAAATTGGTGCAAAGAGATTAATCTTCGTCGGGTTAGGTAAAGAGAAAGAACTAACATTGGAATTGCTGCGAGAGGCGTTTGGAAAAGCATTTAAGGAAATCCAAGCTTCGAAATTGACTGAGGCGGCGATTTATCTTGATACATTTGTTACAGAAGCGATCGAATCTGTAGATGCTGTCCATGTTTTAAGCGAGGCATTACCGTTAGCAACCTATGAGTTCGAAGGGTATAAACAGAAGTCGAATGAACCGAAGAAAGAAATAGAGAAAGTCATTATCTTAACTGAGGACGATGCTGATGAAATGAAGGCAGCTGCAACGGTTGGCTATGTGTACGGGAAAGGCACCAATTCAGCGCGCACATTGGTAAATACGCCGGGGAATTTATTGACAGCAACCGATATGGCTAATTACGCTAAAGAGCTTGGCGAAAAATATAATTTCGAAGTAGAGATATTAGAAAAAGAGGATATGCTAAAGCTTGGAATGGGAGCTCTTTTAGCAGTTAATCAAGGCTCTGATGAACCGCCTAAAATGATTGTTTTAAAGTATCAAGGCAAGGATGAGTGGTCAGATGTGATCGGCCTTGTGGGAAAAGGGATAACATTCGATACTGGCGGCTACTCGATCAAACCGAAGGATGGCATTGTTGGAATGAAATCAGATATGGGTGGAGCGGCTGCTGTTTTAGGTGCGATGGAAATTATCGGAGAATTGCGTCCTGAACAAAACGTCGTTGCGGTTATTCCATCCACTGACAATATGATCAGCGGCACAGCTTTTAAGCCAGATGATGTGATTACCTCAATGAGCGGAAAAACGATTGAGGTATTAAACACAGATGCTGAAGGCCGACTTGTTCTTGCTGATGCTGTCACTTATGCAAAGCATCACGGAGCCGATTATTTAGTCGATGTGGCAACATTAACAGGTGGCGTTATTGTCGCTTTAGGTGTGGATACAACAGGTGCATTGACGAATGATGAAGATTGGTTTGAGCAAGTGCTTGAAGCGTCATACGAAGCCGGAGAACCGATCTGGCGCTTACCGTTATTTGCTAGAGATATTGAGAGGGTTCGCAGTAGTAAGATCGCCGATTTAAATAATTCACCGGGACGTGAAGGGCATGCAATCATGGGCGGTGCTTTTGTTGGTGAATTTGCTGAAGGAACACCTTGGGTCCATTTAGATATTGCTGGAACGGCGACAACAAGAAACCCATCTGATGTAGGACCGGCAGGAGCTACAGGTGTGATGGTACGTACGCTAGCACTTCTTGTTGAAAGATTCGAAAAAAATTAAACAAAATACGGCAGGAAATTTTCTCTTGTTTTCAAGCTGTAGACACTCGAAAAAATCGAGATTGTCTACAGCTTTTTTGTGGTTAGGAAATTTTTGCTATTTTACTAATGAATATATCAATACTTAGTGTTAAGCGGCAAAACTCTCCTTCCTTCGCTCGATCAAAGATTGTACGGCGATGAACATATCATTGATTTCACCTGTGTAGGAGCAATACGTATGAAGTGTGAGAAAAGGCTTGGCAATTTTTTTACAAAAAAGTATTGTAAAAAAATTTGACACCTATAATCTACTATGCTATTTTAATACATATATTTTAATTCTCTACCAATTTAGCAAACTAAAGCACCGAGAGGAGAACATGTAATGAATGCGGTAGTGGTCGCAGTTTTCGTCATGTTAATTTTAAGTTTAATAAGGGTCAATGTCGTCTTAGCGCTTATTATTGGCGCACTCGTTGGTGGGCTAACGGGAGGGCTGACTTTAAATGAAACGATAGAGGTGTTCTCCGGTGGACTTGGGGGAAGTGCAGAGGTTGCACTAAGCTATGCGTTATTAGGTGGTTTTGCGGTGGCCCTATCGAGCACAGGACTTCCTAATTTATTGGTGGATGGGGTACTAGGAATCATCAAAAATGGCGGAGATTCTGGGAAAAAATATTCCAAAGCGCTGATTGTGTTTTCGATTTTAGTGCTGGCCTGTTTATCACAAAACCTAGTTCCTATTCATATCGCTTTTATTCCAATCCTTATCCCGTCTCTTCTAAAATTAATGAATGAATTAAAAATAGATAGAAGATTAATTGCTTCGGTTTTAACCTTTGGTTTAACCGCTCCATATATTTTACTTCCAATTGGTTTCGGAAAAATATTTCAGGATATCATTGCAACGAATATGGAAGATAGTGGTATGGTGGTCAATTTACGTGATATTCCTGTTGCTATGCTAATACCGACAGCTGGACTTGTTGCCGGTTTGCTTTTCGCTGTATTTATTTCATATCGTAAAGAAAGAGTGTATGAAACAAAAGAGATGGAAGCAACTACAAAAGGTTTTTACTCAAAAAGCGGGATTGTGTTTGCGCTAATTTCCATCGTAGGAGCTTTAGTCGTTCAGTTATTTCTCGATTCAATGATCTTTGGTGCATTAGCAGGAATTCTCATTTTATATATAAGTGGTTCCATGAAATGGAAGGAAGCGGATCACCTTTTAACAGAGGGAATGAAAATGATGGCCTTTATCGGCTTTGTGATGCTTTCGGCCTTTGGCTTTGCCGACGTGCTAAAGGAAACGGGACATGTTGCTACTTTGGTGCAACAAGCTGCCCAATTAATTGGCGGGAGCCAGGCACTAGCGGCACTTTTAATGCTAGTCGTTGGATTGCTTGTTACGATGGGGATCGGTTCATCCTTTTCAACGATTCCGATCATTGCTACTATTTTTGTTCCGCTTGCGCTCGAGTTAGGGTTTAGTCCAATGGCGACGATAGCTCTAGTTGGAACAGCGGCGGCTTTGGGCGATGCCGGTTCACCTGCATCAGATAGCACATTAGGACCTACAGCTGGACTAAATGTAGATGGTGGGCATAATCATATTTGGGATACTTGTGTTCCTACTTTTGTGCATTATAATCTCCCTTTAATTCTTTTTGGTTGGGTAGCAGCGATGATATTATAAAAATGGAAAAAATTGTATCTTTCAAGCAAGTGAAGCTCACTTGCTTTTTTATTTGATTGAACGTAGCGTATCAAAAAGCTGAATCTTGCTTAAGCTTTATTTTATTTATCTATTTCATTTCAAAATATTTAACACCCGACTTTATCTGAAAACTACAGTGTTCATCCTATTTATATTCAACTTTTGTAGGTAAACGTTAGGTGAAGTAGACGTAAAGCCCACTCTTAATAGGGGATATTTGCATATGAAATAGTGTAGGGAAGTTGTAATAGAAGGAGGGAGTCGAATGTATCATTATTATAGAAATCCAGTCGCAAACGATCAGCGCTTTTTCTTTTTTGGGGCACCATTTGTTGGAGGGTTGTTAGGAGGATTGGCGGGAGGACTGATTGGTGGAGCCTTCTATCCTCGTCCGAGACCATATCCTGTTCCAGTTGCCCCTGTGCCATATGGTTATGGTGGTTTTGGAGGCTATGGAGGCTATGGAGGCTATGGTGGGTTTTATGGTGGACCACCGATTTATTAAGATTGAATAGGGTCTGAAAGAATAAAAGCTCTCTTTTGAAAAAGAGGGCCCTTTTTTATAGAAAGGACCGGGAGATTTTTGCCCGGTTTTTCTTATGTTTCCGGAATTGTAGGGTGAAATTCTGGAATTAATGCAATTTTTCCGGAAATATATCTGCTTTTTCCGGAATTAAGCAGAAAAATTCCGGAATTAATCACGATTTTTCCGGAATGCATCTTCGTTTAAGTCGTGTAGTATACACGATTTTTTGGTTGTTCTTATTACAGTTGATAAAAAGCTCCTCTGTTGGAAAGTTTGTGGGTCACAAAATTAGTAGTGATTCGCCCTGTTCACGAATAGATGCCGGTACATCCGTGAATTTTTCAACGTTTTTCTTAATTGATAGCTTTGTTAAACAATATTGTTGATGAACCGACTTTTGACTCATTTCGTTTGAAATCAAGTTTTCATACGCTTTTTTCACTGCTGAAAGATCATCTGATTCCATAAGCCAAAAATCAACACCGACATAGAGTAAAGTTTTATTGATAAAAAACTACATCCACTTCAAAGAAAGGTTAAGGTGGCAGCAATCAACATGATCAACAGCTGTTTTAAAATCAAGCTTCAATCCGTCAGGAGAATAGGACACAGAAGGTGATGATTGAATTCCAGTCTCCTTTAACATTTCGTTTACTTTCGTTTTATTAGAGCTTTGAGCGGCAGTCATCAAATCAAATGCGAATTGATGGGAATTTGCCATTTTAGCTAATATAAGGCTGGCGTCTTTCATCAAGGTCTGCATATGCTGAGCAGAATGCATAAAGATATCAGGGTTTACGGTAGGAAATTGCCTGCTCTTTATATATGGTATAAATCGAATCGGTGCTGAATATTGTCCGTAATAATAAGGGGGAGGAGAGTATGCTTGTGAATAGAAGGCGGAATGATAATACGGGTACATCGAACTCATCCCCTTTCCTTTTTAGTTATATATATGTTAGGGGAGGATAGTGCATGCATATTTCATTACCTGTACTCCATGCGTATTTTACCTGAATCGAATACTGGGCAAAATTACAGACGTTTATATGAAGAATTGGTATAATTTGATGAAGAGCATATGTATAAAATAAAAGCCTGAAGATATTGGGAAGAGATGAATGTCCTATTTGGCATTGAGAAAGAGGCGTGCAAAATATGGAACTTGATTTTATATTGGACCTCATTGAAAGTAGCGGATATTTAGGGCTTTTTCTATGGCTTTGGTTAGGGGTATTTGGCGCGCCATTGCCAAACGAACTTATTGTGATGACAATTGGAATTGCTGCTTCGCAAGTCGTATTAAATCCAATTGTTACCTTTTTTGTGACCTATGGGGGAATTGTAGCGGCTTTAACGACGGCCTATTTACTAGGTCGATTTGTCGGCAGACCAATGTTGCCTTTCCTACAAAAAAGAAAGCGCTTTTCTAAAGTGATAGAAAGATCTCTTAATGTGATGAATAAATACCATTCATACTCCTTAACCTTTAGTTATTTCATCCCCGGTTTAAGAAATTTTGTTCCGTTTTTATATGGCGTTAGTAAACTACCATTTAAAACCTTTTTGCTCTTTGCCTATTCAGGAGCGTTTGCTTGGCTTGTCATTATGTTTAGTTTAGGCTACTGGTTTGGGGACCACAAGGAAAGAATTTTTCAGATGGAGACAGAGATCCTTTTTATAGCCGCGGTTCTTATTGCAAGCTATTTTATTTTGAAACTGATCAAAAGAAAAAGAAAACAAAAGATTAATTCAATCACATAATAACAACGTTCGATGGGCCATTATTCGAATTCATAGGGGAGGGAAAAGTATGGATCTAACAAAAACACTTATTCATGCTCTTGGAATTGAAGTGATTAAAGTTGAAAAAGGGTTGGTCGTTGCGACAATGCCTGTAGACGAGCGAACGCGCCAGCCGTGGGGGTTGCTCCATGGTGGAGCTTCAGTAGCATTAGCAGAAACGGTTGCCTCTGTTGGAGCCTTTGAGCTCGTCGACAAGACGAGTGAAGTGGTCGTGGGACTCGAAATAAATGCCAATCATGTCAGAGGAAAAAAAGATGGTATTGTCACAGCTACAGGGACTGTCTTGCATAAAGGGAAAACAACGATGGTTTGGGATATTAAGATTACAGACGAAGAAGAGCGGTTAATCTGTGTTTCTAGATGCACCATGGCTGTTATAAAAAGAAGGTAAAAACGAATTCGTTTTTACCCTCTATTTTCCTCTAATGAAAAGACGTTTCGTAATTTATGTTCATGGATGGCAGCGGGTGTGATGCTTAGCATTTTATTACGGATAGAACAAAGAAAGGGAATGTCGATTTGTGCTACTTTTCCAAAGATGCGGGAGTCTTGAGTAATTTTCCGCGTTCTTTCAATTCGCAGCTCTTCAAACTTTTTAAAAGCTAGATGTAACTCATTCTCACTCTTTAAACTTTTGCTTAAAAAATAGGCATCTTCAATAGCCTGACAGGCTCCTTGACCTAAGTTTGGTGTAGTCGCATGGGCCGCATCACCTGTAAGGATGATACGATCGTATGTAAATTGGTGTAAAGGGTCAAGGTCGTAAATGTCGTGTTGGATGACATGACAGTCTAAAGTTTTATCAATTAATTGAGGAATCGGATCATGATAGTATAAAAAATTATACAATAGTTCCTTAGTCGTCCAAGATGAGAGCTCCGGATCATGTGGTGGACAGTTTTTTAAAGCATACCAATAGAGCCGATTTCCTGATAAGGGTATGATCCCAAAGCGACCTTTTGGACCCCAAGTTTCGGAAAAACTTTTTTTAATATGATTGGGACAATTGTGAAGAATGCCCCTCCAGCATGTATAGCCCGCATAGCGCAGCTTTTTCAACGGCTGAATTAGTCTGCGAATGTTGGACTTGATTCCGTCACTAGCAATAAGGTATTCGGTAGCAACCTGTTTACCATTTTCGAAATAAAGATCGATTCCATAAGGAGTGTACATAAAGTCACTTAGCTTTTCATTAAAGGAAATCATATCATCCTGAATTTTTTGTGACAGAATTTGAATTAAATCTTGTCGATGTATAAAAGTATAGGTGGGGTAGTCTTTGGAAAGCTGATAAATTTCGGTGAGTTCTTTTCCTGAGTCTGATAAAATTGTCCAAGAATCGGTTGAGAAGCCGTGTTTTTTTATGTCTGCCATGACGCCTAATTCATGCAATGCTTGTAGAGCATTGGCTCCCAATAGAATTCCTGTTTCCAGCGAACTAAAATGTGTGCTTTTTTCATAAATTTTCACAGTAAACCCTTTATTTTTTAAAGCGATCGCCGTGCTTAAACCACTAATTCCGCCTCCAATAATGGAAATTAAATTTTTCAAAAGAAACACCTCCCCACAAAATTATCCTATTATTACTATAAGCTACCAATTGCGGACAGAGGTATGGATAAATATTGAACATTTCCCAGTTGAAGGGAACCGTTGAATTCTTGTCACAAAAAGGCTTGCAACAAGGTTTGCTGTCCAAAAAAGCCATTTCATTCTTGAGAGATTAAGGATTAGGTTTTAGGGAACGCAAACAGTTGCACATCTTGCGCAAAAGATACTTAGTTATCAAAATTTATTTCTCGACTAGGCTGAAAGAGAGTTTGAGCGTAGAGGTATGCCAATTAAGACGTGACAAGGCGTTTAAACCGGGAAAGAAAGGTTAAAAAAAGCAAATGGAGACAGTCGAGATCTGTCTTCATTTGCCTTTTTATAATCTATTTTAATTTAATTTGTTTCTTTAGAAGCGGCGATTTGTTTCGCTTTTTTTAGATCGTCATGGACACTGCGTTCCGACATTTTGACGCCGGAATGATAAGCAGCACGGCTAATTAGATGGCCGGCAACTGGAGAGGTCATGAATACGAAGGCAATCCCCAGTATAAGCCGTGAATTAAAATGTCCTTCTAAAAAGTAGAAATAAAGAAAGGTCCCAAATAATATTGACATGACTCCTAATGTCGCCGCTTTAGAAGCCGCATGATTTCGAGTATATACATCTGGAAGTCTGATGACTCCAAAGGTTGCAGCCAGACTGAGAAATGCTCCAACTAAAATAAAGAAGGCGATGAAATAACTAGCGATCTCGTTCACGTTCGAAAATAACCCCCTTCTCTAAATACTTTGAAAAAGCAACCGTTCCAATAAAAGCAAGGATTCCAATTAGAAGGATTACTTCTAAGAAGGCATTTGTCTTAAGAACGATTGAGGTAAGTGCAATAATAGCAATTAAATTAATCCCAATGGCATCAAGAGCAATGACTCGATCGGGAATCGAAGGCCCTTTAATGACTCGGTAGATGAGACCAATCATGGAGAGAGCTAAACAAAATAACGCGACATGGATAACCGTATCTAACATTACTGGCTCACCTCCAGGATTGCTTTTTCAAAAGTGTTCTTAATACTGTTGACTGCGTCGTCTACATCATCGATATCCATTGCATGGATGTACAATGTTTTCTTATCATCGGATACATCAATGACTAATGTTCCAGGTGTCAACGTTATTAGATTGGAGAGCAGTGTAATTTGCCAATCTTTTGTTAAAACCGTTTGATAAGCGAAAATCCCGGGGCTTATATCAAGTTTTGGCTTTAAGATAACTTTAAGCACGGCAATATTTGATAGCAGCATCTCTTTTAAGAAGATGAGCATAAGCTTGATGAAAGCATAAACTCTTGCTAAATAAAAGCGTGAGCCGAAAAAGCGTCTAAAAACAAAAATAATGATAAGCCCAAAGAAATAACCTTTAATAAAGCTGGATAGATCAAATGAGACTTTTATAAACATCCATAAGAAAGCAAGAAATACATTAAGTAAAATTTGAAAGGCCATTCCCATCACTCCTTTAAGACAGCATCAATGTATAGACTTGGATTTGCTAGTGTCTCTGCTGCCTGAGAAATATACGGTAAAATGGCTTCTGTACCGATACCGTACACTGCTGAAAGAATTACCAGTATGATTGGAGAAATTAATAGCCATTTTACAGGTGCTTTTTCTTCGTTCACATAAGTCTGGTCTTCTCCCCAAAAGCCGTTAATAAATATTTTCATCACCGAGAACAAGACAAGTAAGCTTGAGAGTAAAACAACTGCGGCTCCGAAATAACTTTCTCCTTCAAATCCACCTTGGACGATCAAAACTTTTCCGATGAATCCACTTAATGGTGGAATTCCAGCCAGAGACAGTGCTGCGATAAAGAACGTCCAACCAAGTCCTGGATAACGCTTGATTAACCCGCTCATATGGCGAAGATTGCTTGTTCCAGTAATGGCTATGATAATCCCTGCTAGAAGGAATAACCCAGCTTTAATAATCATGTCGTGAATTAAATAGTAAATCGAACCAGTGAAGGCATCAATATTCATGACGGAAATTCCGTATAAAATGACACCGACGGCAACAATGATGTTATAGATGATGATTTTTTTTACATCCCAATAGGCAATTGCCCCAATGACTCCAATAATAATGGTCAAGATCGCTAAAATTTGAAGGAGTTGATGGGTAAAGCCGACATCATGGTAGAAGAACAATGTAAATGTTCTCGTTATGGAGTATACTCCCACTTTTGTTAATAAAGCTCCGAACAATGCTAGAACAGGTGCAGGTGGTGCATAGTAAGAGCCTGGCATCCAGAAATATAGTGGGAAAATAGCTCCTTTTAAACCAAATACGACTAAGAACAAGACAGCAATAACAGATAGAATCGCTGGTTGTCCAATTTCAGCTACTCGCTCTGAAATATGGGCCATATTTAAAGTACCAACCATTGAATATAGATAAGCAACAGAGATAACAAAGAGAGCTGAAGAAATGATGTTGACGAGCAAATATTTAACCGATTCTCGCAGCTGAATCTTTGTTCCACCTAGCACCAATAGGACATAGGAGGACATGAGCATCACTTCAAAAAATACAAATAGGTTGAAAATATCTCCTGTTGTAAATGCACCATTTACCCCGACAATTAAAAAGTTGAACACAGGGTAGTAATAGAAATTTTCTCGTTCTTTTCCAATTGATTTAAAGGAAAAAATTAAACATGTAAATGCCACGATGCTTGTTGTTAATACAAGCAAAGCCGAGAACATGTCGGAAACAAGAGTGATTCCAAAGGGGGCTTCCCAGCTTGCAATATTTAGTGATTGAATCCCGTTAGTGTGCACATTATGCACTAAAGCTAAGGCAGCGATGATCGTTACAATAGAGGACAGGGCAGAAATCCATCTCTGTATCTTAATTTTCTTGTGAAAGAATATTAAAACGGCTGCCGTTAAAAATGGGATTAGTATAGGCAAGATGATTAAATTATTCATTTCCTTTTGTTCCTCTCATCTGTTCAATATTATCAGTACCTAGCTCTTTATATGCCCTGTATGCTAGTACTAGGAAAAATGCTGTAACCCCAAAGCTAATAACAATAGCCGTTAAGATTAGTGCCTGAGGCAACGGGTCTGCGTAGTTCTCTGCATTTTCTCCTAAAAGCGGAGGTGCCCCTCTTTTTAACCCGCTCATTGTTAAAAGTAAAAGATGAGCACCGTGGCTAAGAAGCCCGGTCCCAACGATGATGCGCAATAAGCTTTTTGAAAGCATTAAATACGTGGCAACCATAAAGAGAATGCCAATTACGATCGACATAAGTATCTCCACTATTCATCCTCTCCTATCGTTTGAATAATGGTCATTGTAACTCCCACAACTACTAGATAAACGCCTAAATCAAAAATCGTAGCGGTATGAAGTGAAATATCTCCTAGAATCGGTAAATCAATATGACCAAATGCATGAGTTAAAAACGGTACATCAAAAAATATTGCACCTGCACTTGTTCCGATTGCAAATAGCAACCCCAATCCTGTCATAATTCGGTAGTTAAACGGCAAAATAATCGAAACCGTTTTGATATCGTATGCAATGAGGAGAAGCACGATGGCACCTGCCGTCATTAAGCCGCCGATAAATCCACCACCAGGGTAATAATGCCCCGCGAAAAAGATGTAAACAGAGAAGAGGATAATGATAAACAGTACGAGTCGAATTGTTGTTTCGAGAATTACATTATTACGAGATCTCATTCCTCTTCCCTCCTTGCCAGTCTAAGCTTAATCATTCCAAAAATTCCTAATGCTGCAATGGCCAGAACAGCAATTTCAAATAAAGTATCAAAGCCACGGAAGTCAACGAGAATTACGTTTACCATATTTTTACCAGCGGCTTTTTCATACGTATTTTCAATATAGTATTGTGAAATTGATGAGAAAAATTTGTTGCTATGTGCTGATAGGGCAATTAACGTAACGACAATACCGACTCCAACGGAAACAACAGCGTTTGTAAGCTTAAAGCGAACACGGTTCTCTTCCTTGCGCAGTTTTGGCAAGTGATAGAAACATACTAAAAACAGAGCAACTGAAACTGTTTCGATGACCAATTGTGTTAAAGCTAAGTCTGGTGCTCTAAATAAAACGTAGAAGAGTGAAACGGTATAACCTACGGCACCAAGTAAAATGATTTGTGACAATCTTGTTTTCGCAAACAAGATGCTAACTGCTGCAATCACTATGAGCAGGGCTAGCAATACCTCGTAAATACCAATTGTGGCAAGCTCACTTGTATCTACCTTTAAGGCGTTCTTATAAAAAAGTGAAGTAGCTAAAATCACGATAAAGAATGTGAAAATATAGACTAAGTAAGAACGGATGGAACCATTCATAAATGATTTTGTGAATTTGAAAGAACCAGTTTGTGCTCTCTCGACTGCTCCATCATAGAAACGATTTAGCGTAAGTTTTTCAGGGAATAGATCATATACTCTTCTCCACTTTGGAAGTGTTAAATAAAGAAGTATCCCAACAGCAATGACTCCCAATGTCATAAATAATTCAGGGTTAAATCCATGCCATTGATAAATATGAACCATAAATCCTGTTTCTTCTGTTACTAAGCTAGGAAGTATGGAGGCAAGCGCCGGCGAAATAAGATTGTCTGATAACAGAGAATTTGGAAAGAAGAAAATAATGATCACTAAAGAAGCAAGGATGATTGGTGAAATCAGCATACCTAAAGGTGCTTCATGTGGTTTCTTTTCCAATTTTTCTGGTTGATATTTTCCTGTAAAGGTTTTGAAAACAAGAATCATACTATAGATAAATGTAAATACGCTTGCTACCCAAGCGAGTATTGGGAACAGAATCGCAAAGGAATCAAAACTAAAGAAATCCATTTCAAGGACACGAAGCATGCCTGTAAAGAACATTTCTTTACTTAGGAATCCGTTAAACGGTGGTAGTCCAGCCATGGAAAATGCCCCGATCATCGCTAAGGTAAAAGTGATCGGCATAAAATTGAGCAATCCACCAAGTTTGCGTATATCTCTTGTGCCCGTTTCATGGTCAATGATTCCAACAACCATGAACAAGCTTCCTTTGAAGGTGGCATGGTTAATCAAATGAAAGATAGCTGCCGTCGTTGCGACAACATAAATATTATCATCCAATCCATCGTAATGAAGGGATGCTGCTCCAACACCAAGCAGAGACATAATTAAACCTAGCTGACTCACGGTAGAAAAGGCAAGAATACCTTTCAGGTCCGTTTGCTTTACTGCTGAGAATGAACCCCAGAACAGTGTGAAAATCCCAAAGCTTGCAACTAACCACAACCATAAACCGTCAACGGCAAATACAGGAGTTAGTCTTGCTACTAAATAGATCCCTGCTTTCACCATCGTTGCCGAGTGCAAATAAGCACTGACTGGAGTTGGTGCTTCCATTGCGTCTGGTAGCCAAATATGGAATGGGAATTGGGCAGATTTCGTAAATGCTCCAAGCAATACACAAATTAAGGCTGGTATAAATAATGGACTTGTTACAATGACATCTGCTTGTGTAATGATTTCTGTAATGCTAAAGCTTCCCGTCATGAGGTATAGCAGGATAATACCTCCAAGCATGGATAGGCCGCCAAAAACGGTAATTAGCATCGATTTTTGAGCGCCATAACGGGACTTTTCGCGATGGTACCAATATCCAATTAATAAAAAGGATGAAAAGCTTGTTAATTCCCAAAAAGCATACATAACAATCAAATTATCCGATAAAACTACTCCGAGCATAGCACCCATAAAGAGTAGCAAATACACATAGAAATTATGCAGCTTTTCTTTATCCTTTGATAAATAATAAATAGAGTAGAGGATAACAAGAGCGCCAATACCAGTAATTAATAAGGCAAATAACAGCCCGAGACCATCTACTTTTGCTGTGAAATTGATTCCGAGTGACGGAATCCAATCCAAGGTTTTCATAACCACTTCTTTACTCTTAGTAGTGGAAATAAAGGAAAAGAAGTAAACAAATAAGAGAATAGGTAATGGTAAAATAAACCATCCGGTATGTATTCGACGGAAGCCTTTATAGAAAAATGGAACCAAAATGGCGAAAATTAATGGTGCAACAATGGCTAAATGCAATAACGACAAAACGAACCCCCCTTAAAAAATCATATCCACTTCAAGAAGTGGCAAATAAATCGGTTTGAAAATGATAAATGAGGTAAGGAAACCTAACGTACATTGCACTAATTATTCAATATAAATTAAAAACACGATGAAATTAGGTAATCCTCTATCCATGTTTCCCCATTTATGCCTGCAAAATTCTATTCTCTCATTACTTCACGATAAAACATATTTAAGAGAAGCTTCTTGTTTAATATTAGTAGCGGTGACTTCTCATAAAATCGAATAATTCTTGTTGCTTTTCATCACACAAATAAAATTATACATGAAAAAGTATATGGGTGCATGTCTTAAAAGCCTGTGGCAAAAGGAACATCTTAATTATTATAAATAGGAAGAAATGCGTAAATTTTCGAGTAAAATTTTTTGTTTTGGACAAATTTTGCTATTGTTTTCTATACAAGCATGTTTATGTACTTTACTTTGGATGTATAAAACTTTATTTTTTTTCGCACACTACTTATAGACGGGGGTGTGTGTCATGAAAAGGAAAATTATCGCATCCATTTCAATCTTTCTCCTTTTGTTTTCCTTAGCTTGGTTATGGGATCATCAAAATGCGCGGGAATTTTTTGACCCAGAATTGGCTGATGGGGACGATGAAGTGGTTGAAATTACTATTTCCAACCCATTTAGCATGCCAAAAAAATACGAGGTATTTAAGGCGAGAGAATATGTTCGTATTGAAGAGCTGTGAACATGACAAGCGGTTTATGCAAGTGAGTTCATTATAAACATCAGCAAGCTCAGAGTTATTGCTCTGAGCTTTAGTTGCGTTTGAGCATTAATTTTAAAGTAGCTATATTATATTGAACTTTGGTTCACTTTCCCTCTGACTCCATTTCATTCATCTTTTTATGGAATTAGAGGGCTTTTAGCGATTGCTAAAAGGGGTAAATCCAAGGTTTTACACGAAATGAGCTAAAAATCTTTTAACAAGTTTATTCTCTAGTTGATGAGAGGATATGGTTCGAACTATACTAGAGAGGCAGTTATAAAAAGCAACTTTTGGAGAAATATAATGAAAAATACATATTTTACTAGTTATTTTCCGTTACTTGCGATTCTTTTATTTAGTTTATCGCTATCCATCCGCGTTGAGATGACAGTCATTGAACTGTTAAAAAATGCTGGCATATATGAAGGAATGAAGGAGTTCTTTTCAGATGGCGGAATTCAATTGGCTTTGCTTGTACTATTGCTCGTCCTGTTTTTTATGGTGTTTGCAGCACTTAAATTAATCGCTAATACGATTAATGAGCTGTCTTTGCTTTTTTTCTCTAAAGAATCAGAGGGTGACAGCTTAAAACAGATTCGAAGTGGCTCAAGCATCTACTTTATAGGAGGGGCGCTATCTTTATTAAGCTTGTATAGCTTCATCGGAATTGCCGTAATTTTTCTGGGAGCAACGATTATTTACTTCATTTATTTTGTCTTCAAAATTAGTTCATCCATGTCTTTTATGGGTACAATAGGAGTTATTTTATTTCAAGTAATCGTCTGGTCTTCCATGATGATCGGTGTTTGTTATATCGCCTTGAAGGTCTATAACAGTATTATAGCTAGCTTGCCAATTTAAGTGGATGCCCGTAAATAAGGGCATCTTTTTTATGACAAGGTTTTGTTAAATGTCGATTCTGCTTTTTGGCTCGTTTTCTCACATCGCTTCATGGACTTAGAAGCCCTTTCAGTATAATTGAAAGACGTGTGAGCCTAAGGTTTCATATGAAATGTGCCAAAAATCGTTTAATCAACAATATTGTTTAATAAAGCTTATGACAAAAAAGTTACGGTTCGATTTATTTCACGTTTTGCGATTTCTTAGGTGTGACAAAAGTAACTGCTTGGTCCTATTTATAATCTTTATAATTAAATACAAAGTATAAAATACAATAGGAAATCAGGTGAAGAATATGCACGGAACAGGACACCCGCACGGGAAAGGACATCCCCATGGAATGGGGAAAACGATAGATTATAATGAAAATCCATTTATTGCAATCTGGGAGGTTACAAGAGCCTGTCAGCTAAAATGTGTACATTGCCGCGCGGATGCACAAACAAAACCGCATCCAAATGAGCTTACCCATGAAGAGGGAATCAAACTTATTGATCAAATTTATGAAATGAATAATCCGATGCTCGTATTTACAGGTGGAGACTGTATGATGAGAGAGGATCTTTTTGAATTAGCCGACTATGCGGTGAAAAAAGGAATGCGAGTTTCCATGACTCCAAGTGCCACAGCAAATGTAACGAAGGAAAAGATGGAAAGAGCGAAGAACGTCGGACTTTCAAGATGGGGATTCAGTTTAGATGGTCCTACTCCAGAAATCCACGATCATTTTAGAGGAACTCCAGGCTCTTTTGACTTAACTTTGGAAAAAATCAAGTACTTGAATGAGTTGAATATGCCGCTGCAAATTAATACAGTTATTTCCCGTTACAATTATGAACACTTAGAACAAATGGTCGAGTTAGTGAAGGAACTTAAAGCGATTATGTGGTATATTTTTCTCCTCGTTCCTACAGGAAGAGGCCAGGAGGATGCATGTATTACCCCTGCTGAGCATGAGAAAGTGTTTAAATGGTTGTACGAGCTAAGTAAAACGGCACCATTTGATATAAAAACAACGGCAGCGCAGCATTATCGGAGAGTGGTGCTACAGCAAAAAGCAAGAGAGCATAAAATTGATGGGGCAGATATTCGTTATGAAGATACAATTACAACTGACCATGCTTCTGTAATTGATGGCTTAAAGAGAGCACCAAAAGGAGTAAATGATGGCAATGGCTTTATCTTTATCTCTCATGTGGGAGATGTCCTTCCAAGTGGGCTTCTTCCAATAAAAGTTGGGAATGTGAGAGAGAAGCCGTTAAAGGAAATTTATCGAGAATCTCCAGTACTTAAGGAGCTTCGCAATCCCGATTTGTATAAAGGAAAGTGTGGAGTGTGTGAGTATCGCTTTGTTTGCGGAGGATCGCGTTCTAGAACCTATGCAGTGACGGGCGATTATCTCGAGAGTGAGCCATATTGTGTGTATATCCCTATGGCGATGAGAGACAAAAAGAAAAGAATGGAAGCATAAGAAGTGGATTAATAAAAAGGAAGAGGTTCTACCAAAATATATTGGTGTAACCTCTTCCTTTTACTTTATTCCAGAAACGATTTCTTTCCAAATACGTTGATGAGGTGCTGTCGCTTCTACATATTTGATATCGGAGGGAGTATCCTTCCCAATCCAGACACCAGCCGTTGCTGTATCGGTTAATCCAATGAACCAAAAGTCATAATAATCATTGGTTGTACCTGTTTTTCCTCCAATATATGAACTTTGAAAATTGGCTTTTTTGCCTGTACCGGATGTGACAACCTTATTTAAGGCCGTTCGCATTTTCGTTATCGTTGTGAGATTCCATACTTGAACGGGTGTGTCTTCCCAGTGATAAAGGACGTTTCCATTTAAATCAGTAACCTGTCTGATCGCTCTCGCTGGTTGAAAAAACCCCTCCGTCGCAAAGACAGTATAGGCATTTGTTAATTCTAAGGGAGTCATTCCATAAGTAAATCCGCCAATCGCTGACGGTAAGCGATAATCTTCTTCTGTAATCCGTTTAAACTGGAATTTATTCAAGTCCTGGAAGGCGTTTTCAATGCCGGTTTTATTTAAAATCCGCACCGCTGGTGTATTGTAAGAGCGCATAAGCGCCTGTTCTAATGAAACTTTTCCATATGTTCCGCCGCCATAATTTTTCGGGCAATAGCCTTTCACGCAAAAGTCGTCAGCACTGATCATTTCATCAAGTGAAGCGTTCGTTTGATTGATATAAGGTGCGTATACAAGAAGTGGCTTAATTGCTGAGCCCGGTTGTCGATAAGCTTGGAATGCCCGATTAAAATCGTATTTTTGATAATTTTTTCCGCCAACAAGGGCAATGACTTCATGTGCATGGTGATCAATAACAGTGGCAGAGCCTTCAATATCTTTATAAGGGAGATTGCTTTTTACAGCTTGGATAGCCTTTTTTTGGACAGTCGGATCTAATGCAGTCTCGATGATGACACCTGAGGCAAGCACTTCCTCCACTCTTAACTTTAAATCTCGCTTTAGTTTCTCCTGCTGGCTAGGATCTGCTTGTTCGAGCTTACTTTGGAAGCCTTCTGTAGTTGAGATCAGTTCTTTTAATTCAGCTTCTACATAGGTAATATAATCAGGGTATAAATCTGTTCTACTGCGCAATTGAATCTCGATCGATTCTGCTTTCATTGCAACCGCTTCTTCATTGTTGATTACCCCTTCTCGTTCCATCAAATCTATTAATCGTTCTTGTCGTGCTTTTGTCCGATCAAAATGTTTAATAGGATTGTAGAGTGATGGATTGTTTGGGATGGAAGCTAAAAAGGCTTGCTCTGCGGCAGTTAACTCTTCCGTCTTTTTTTGAAAATAGGTATTGGCAGCAGCTTCAATGCCATAGGCACCATTTTGAAAATAGACAGTATTTAAGTAAAGCTCTAAAATGGCATCCTTCGAATAAGTGCGTTCAAGTTGATAGGCATATAAAACTTCACTCAGCTTGCGATTGTAGGATTGCTCATAATTTAAGTATAAATTCCGTGCAAGCTGTTGCGTAATTGTGCTTGCGCCTTCTTCAATCTCATTGGCTGAAATATTGACAGCTAACGCCCTTCCCATAGCCGTTAAATCAAAGCCAGGATGTTCATAAAAATGCTGATCTTCTGATAGAATAAATAAATTTTTAGTGAACTCAGGTATGCGTTCAGAGCTTATGTAGATTCGATTCATCGGCTTATAGATTTCCGAAACGATTTCATTATTACGATCTTTAATATAGCTAGTTTGCGTTAATTGGGTTTCAGCAATATTAATGCGCTCATCTAATATGTGATGGAAGCTTTGAACCTGCCCTGCCTCAGTGGTAACAAGCATGATAAGAAAAATAAAAAAAGGCAAGAGCAATATTATGAAAAAATAGCCGGTGAACATTCGCACCATGTTAATCCATTCCTTTTCAAAAACGTCGGATTTTTTATATTCAAGTTCCAAATTCTAGGACTTACATCATTATATGTCATCTTTATCGAATGTACAATCTAAGAACAAGCTTCTGTAGAAAAGATGTAAAGAGATGTTTTAAAACTTTAGCCTAATTCGTTATCGTACAGAATAAAATCATTGTATGAGGATAGGGATAATAAAAATGTTATCGAAAAGAGTCTCCTTTTTACAGAAAAGTTAAAAAACTAGATTCGAAAAATGCTATAATAAAAAGATAATCATATGCGAAAGGCAGGGGAAATATGTGGTCGATCATCAATATTTGTTTATTGATTTTGAATTTACAATGCCTGAGCGCAGTGTAAAATATAAGGGATTTTATCCGGAAATTATCGAGGTGGGAATTGTAGCTGTTCGAGGAAACCAAGTATATGAAGAGTATTCTTCCTATGTTTTACCAGAGCGATTCCCAATTTTATCTGAACGGTGCAAATCCTTTTTAGGTATTTCGCAGGAACAAGTCGACGCAGGAATTCCGTTTGCAGAATTAGTGAAGAAATTTGAAGAGATTACTGCTGATTCTAAAAAAAATACGATTGTTACTTGGGGAAATATGGACATGAAAGTTTTTCGCAATAGTTGTCAAAAAGGGAGCTATTCATTTCCATTGAAGGGACAAGAAATTGACTTATCGATGGAATATAAACGCTTCTTCGGTGATCAGAATCAAACAGGTTTGTGGAAAGCGGTTGAGGAATACGGAAAGGAAGGGGTTGGAAAGCATCATAGAGCTTTGGATGACGCACTTACAACCTACCATATTTTTAAATTAGTTGAGAAGGACAAGAGGTATTTAAAGAAACATGAACCAACAACAATTGGTGACAGAGTTGATTTCTCAAAACTTTTTAATAATCTCGCATAATAAGCCAAATCGCTCATAAAAGATTTGGCTTATAAACATATGCTTCCTAAAAGGAGGAAAATTTCATTTGAAATAGTCCTTTTCAAGAACTTCAAGATTTTTTATACTTTTTTGAGCCCATAAAGAATCTTCAGCTTGTAATTCTTCCTTCATCTTCGTAACGGCTTCTTTTAAAGACGTAACATATTCTGGTATTTCTCCAGCATAAGGTTTGACCATTTTTATAGGTATATTGGCTTGCTCCCTATAGGCAAGCGCACGCCGTTCATGGAATAACGGCACGTCTATCTCCTTGCCTGAATGGATATCTCCCTGCATTGGGTGCTTAGCTACTGCTAATACCCTCACTAAATATTTATCCCCACGAATATCGGTGATTTCTCCAATATACTTCCCTGTTTTATAAAAGGCTGTCACGGAATCGCCAATTTTGAGTTCAGTCATATACTTGCTCCTTTCCAAATGGTTTAACAATGATTTATCATAATTATGACGGAATGAAGTCAATATCACAATATTTGTGCTAAAAGCATCAATAGATAGATATTTTGTATGGAGGGAATTCAATGAAGAAAGGGCATTATCTAGTTATTGTTCTAGTAGCCGTTCTCTTGTTTGGAACTTATTTTTATTTATTAAAAAGTGGGCAAGATGAAGGTGTTGAGAAAGAAAATGAAACTTTTCCACAGTTGACAACAGAGGTTCTTCCTGGAGAGCGTCTAGTGGAGCTGGAAACATCTATGGGGATAATTAAAATCAAGTTGTTCCCGGAACAGGCGCCAAAAACAGTAGAGAACTTTATCACTCATAGCGAAAATGGCTATTACGATGGCCTTACTTTTCAACGCATTTTGAATGATTTTATGATTCAAGGTGGAGATCCGCTTGGTACAGGCGCAGGTGGTGAAAGCATTTATGGTGAGTTTTTTGAAGATGAAATATCACCGCAGCTTTATAACTTGCGCGGTGCGTTATCGATGGCCAATATGGGGGTGAAAAATACGAATTCAAGTCAGTTTTTCATTGTTCAACGCAAACATGTTGATGAGAATCAAGTAAAAGATTTGGAAAAAGCAAACTATCCACAGAAAATAATAGAAGCGTATAAGGCAAATGGGGGCACACCTTGGTTAGATCAGGCACATACTGTGTTTGGACAGGTAATTGAAGGAATGGATGTGGTTGATAAAATAGCATCTGTACCTGCTGGCTCTCAAGGAAAACCTAATGAGGATGTCTTAATCAAGAAAGTATCCGTTTTACAGTAGTAGTACTGGGACAATTTGTTGCGAATTAATCTGAAATGATGGTGTGACAGGAACTGAACTGCTATAATATTTGAATGGAAGAGGATGGGTGAAAAACTGGATCAGAGAGGAAGTATGTCATGTTTGACTGGACGATTTTATCGCTCTTTTTATATTTTCCTGAGGATAAAACAGAGTATATCCCGGCGGCGATCACATCTGCCATTTTTCTTATTGCGGCTATATTGACGATGCGGTTTATCATGAAAAAGTCGAAACAAGAAGAGGAAAAAACGAAAGCTCTTGAGGAAAAAATGCTTCAGTATTCACAAGAAGATAAGAAAGAATGAAGAATAAAAGGAAGCTAACCTCAATGCTGAGGTTAGCTTCCTTTTATGGTGCTTTAAATTGATTGAGACCTCTTATCTCAATTTAAGTGAAAGCTGTTTTCAAACGTGTCAATCCTTCAACTAGAGTGTCGTGTGTACAAGCTATGTTCATTCGCACGAAACCTTCTCCGCCATGCCCATATTTTGGTCCAGGCTCAAGTCCGAGTTTTCCTTTTTTGATGAGGCGTTCTTTTAGTTCTTCGTCTGACAGACCAAGCTTGCGGCAATCGATCCATAGTAGGTAAGTTCCGTCAGGCTGCATGACAGTAAGATTTGGTAATTCCTTTTCAATGAAGCTCGTTGCTGTTGTGACGTTATTCTGCAAATAAGCTAAAAGCTCCTCTAACCAAACATCACCATATTTATAAGCTGCTTCCATTGCGGTAATTCCAAAAGTATTTAAACTGAAAAATCCAAGCTTATTTTGTACATTTTTAAAGCGATCGCGGATTTCTTTGTTTGGAATAATCGCAGCTGATGCTTGCAAACCAGCTAAATTAAACGTTTTGCTTGGTGCGATACAAGTGATAATCTGTTCTTTGTACCTCTCGTCCAATGAGGCAATTGGTAGATGCTTATTTGGTTTAAACATAAGATCAGAATGGATTTCATCGGATAAAATATAACAGTTATATTGAATACAAAGCTCTGCTATTCTTGTTAATTCATCCTTATTCCAAGCACGTCCACTTGGATTATGGGGATTACAGAGTAGAAACAGTTTCACTCCTTCTTTGAGCTTTTCTTCAAAGTCGGCAAAATCAATTTCATAGCGATTATTCTTCCATTTTAAAGGAGAATTGACGACAACTCGTTCATTATTATCAATCATATTGAAAAAAGGCGTATAAACTGGAGATTGAAGCATCACTTTATCGCCACGGTCCGTAAGTGCTTGAATAGCAATTCCAATCGATGGCACAACACCTGGGCTATAAAGAATCGCTGAATGGTCAATTTCCCAATCATGACGTTTTTTTACCCAAGCTTGAATAGTTTGTGAGACGCTGTCAGGAACATAGGTATAGCCGTAAATTCCATGGTCTAATCTATTTTTTAAGGCCTCTGTGACCTCAAGTGGTGGTTCAAAGTCCATATCTGCTACCCACATTGGTAGAACTTCTTCTGTTCCAAAAACAACGCGATTCATCCCCCATTTAACAGAGGCTGTGTTAAGGCGATCAATTTTCTTATGAAAGTCATAAATTCCCATTGCGGCACCCCGTTTCAATAAATATTAAGTTCATTACTCTTATGATAGAATATTAACCGTAAAATAGAAACTAATTGAGATTGTCTCTTTAAAACAAATACATAATATTTAGGTGATTGATTTGGAAATGATAGAAACAAACATTAAGCTAGTTAAAATCCTAAAGGATTGGGATCCAATTGGTTACGGGGAAGAGTCATATGATCCGGAAATTGCTGATTCGATTGCAGCGGTTCATACTCTTAATGATGAAGGGGAGCTTGCCGAAAAAATTCAAGCGATTTATGAGTTTTCCTTTGAGGAGCTGATTCCGCTCGAACAATGTCAGAAAATCGCTCGAGCATTGCTTACAATTAAAAATGAAGGAGCTTGTTCTATTTAGAGGTGCCTTTTGGACACCTCTAAAATAGTGCTCGTTTGCGGAACTGCTCCCGAGCGAAAAGTTCAATAAAATGAAGGTCATTGATGTTCACTTGTCTTAAGCATGGAACCTTTATCATTCACAATAAAATCTCTAATATGTAGATAAACTTCTGCTGGTCGTTCTTCAGGAACTAAGTGTCCGGTTTCCTCGAATACAATTAAATTTGAATGCTTTAAATCGCGATGAAGTCGTTTGCCGATCTGAAGGGGAACGACTTTGTCCTGCTCTCCCCAAATTAATAGACAGGGAGTGTTAATTTGGTGAAGTTTTTCCTTCGGGAGATCACCTTCCCGATGACGAATTAACCGAGTCAGCCCTTTAAAAATATCATCCTCTAAAAAAGGCCTCATATAACCATGGAACATTTCTTCATCAATTAAAGATTGATTGTAGACAACGTTTTGGAGATTTTTCAATACACCAGAGCGGGCTAAATGTCTTTTGACAATTAAATGAAAGAATGGCAAGTAACTTGCTAAAATTAAGGATTGCTTTGAACGTTCTAAATATCCTGAACTGCAGAGCAGTATCGCTCTTTTGACGAGATTGGGTTGCAAATAGGCAATATTTAAAGAAATTTGGCCGCCCATGGAATGACCGATAACGACAAATTCTTTTACTCCCAATTTTTTTGTAAGTTCAATGATCGATTTAGCCATATTCTCATATGAATAAATAAATTGCGTTGATTTTCCGCTATTTCCAAAGGGAGGAAGATCGACAGAAATGACATTATACTCTTCTTTTAGCAATGGAATTAATCGGCGAAAGCTAAAAGTCGAAGATAAGAATCCATGTATTAAAACGAGCGTAATTGTTGAGGCTTCGTTTTTATAGTATTCATAGTAGAGGTCATTTCCATTAATTTGCTGATGACCTTTATAATGAGGGCTCTCCAACTGAAATTTCCTCCTTCCAATTTAAAGGTAGTGCTTCCATTCTACTGTAATAGTGCTGCATGGCTTTGCTCATACTGCCAGTTCTCAGATCGTAAAATTTCCTCGATGGATTGCATGTTAAATAGCAGACCTATTTTCAATCTGAAATTGATCAACTTATGGATATTTTGCTATAATTTAGTTATTTTATGACGTTTGTATTTAATTTTTATTATTTTGAGTACGAATGTAAATTGCTAGCTATTTTGAAATTAAAGGTGGGTCATGGATGCAGTTAACTGAAAAAGAATTAGAAATTGTAGAAATTCTTGAACAAGATGCTCGAACAAAAATTGTGGATATCGCAAAAATGGTAAATATCAGTGTAAATGAAGCTGAGGCATTAATCAAGAAATTAGAGGAAAGCAATGTGATCGTCCAGTATTCTTCTATAGTTGATTGGTCAAAAATATCTGGACATGAAGGAGTTACAGCGATGATCGATGTCAAGGTTACTCCGAAACGTGGGGTTGGTTTTGATGAAATCGCAGAAAGAATTTATCGTTTTAAAGAAGTGAAGGCATTGTATTTGATGTCTGGCGCATATGATTTATCAGTTATAGTTGAAGGAAAATCGATGAATGAAGTGGCAAACTTTGTTTCCCAAAAATTATCCACATTAGATTCAGTACTCTCTACCACTACCCATTTTATTTTGAAAAAATATAAGCATGATGGCACCATTTTTGAACAAGGTGAAAAAGATAAACGAATTGTGGTGTCACCTTAATGAAGCAAACGAAAACATATTTATCAAAAACTGTGGAAGAATTAAAACCTTCAGGAATCCGCCGTTTTTTCGATCTTGCGGCTGGAATGGAAGGCGTGATTTCCCTTGGTGTTGGAGAACCTGATTTTGTGACATCCTGGTCTGTCAGAGAAGCGGCCATCCTTTCTCTCGAGCAAGGTTATACATCGTATACAGCGAATGCAGGCTTGCTTGAATTAAGAGAAGAAATCGCTGCCTATATGGAGAATAGCTTTGGTCTGCAGTACTCTGCAAGTAATGAAATGATCGTTACGGTGGGAGCTAGCCAAGCGTTAGATATAGCATTAAGAGCAGTCATTGATCCTGGAGATGAGGTCATCGTCATTGAACCGAGCTTTGTTTCCTACATCCCACTTGTCAATTTGGCCGGTGGCAAGGGTGTCACTGTGCAAACGAAAAAGGAAAATGATTTTAAGGTCACACCAGCAGAATTAGAGGAGGTAATCACGCATCGGACGAAGGCGATCATTCTTTGTTCCCCTAATAATCCTACTGGTACAATGCTGAATGAGCAAGATCTCAAGTCCATTGCTTCCGTAGCGAAGAAACATGATTTAGTGATCATTGCTGACGAGATTTACGCAGAGCTTTCATATGATGAAAAATTTGTTAGCTTTGCCGCAATTGAAGAGATGAGAGAGAGGACGATCTTGATTTCTGGTTTCTCGAAAGGCTTTGCAATGACAGGGTGGCGTTTAGGCTTCGTCTGTGCTCCAAAGGAGTTGACTGAGGCAATGCTCAAAATTCACCAATATGCGATGATGTGCGCACCGACAATGGCTCAATTCGCCGCAATTGAAGCATTAAGACATGGCAATGAAGATGTAAACGAGATGAGAAAAAGCTACCGAAGAAGAAGAAATTATTTTGTACAGTCTTTAAATGAGATTGGTCTTGAATGCCATACGCCAGGAGGAGCTTTTTATGCATTTCCATCTATTGAGCGTACAGGGCTCACGTCAGAACAATTTGCTGAAAGATTATTAGTGGAGGAAAAAGTTGCTGTTGTACCTGGAAATGTATTTGGTCAAAGTGGTGAGGGGCATATACGATGTTCTTATGCATCTTCAATGGAACAATTACAGGAATCCATTAAAAGAATGAAGCGTTTTTTAGAGAGAGAATTTTAAATTTTTTTGAGATGCTGTCATGTTAGCGTCTCTTTTTTTGTCGATTTTTGGCGTTTCGCCGATATATTGATTTTTTCGCTGATATATTTGAAAAAACGCCGATATAATCCGATTTTCGCCGATATATTTAAATAATCGCCGATATATCCAAAAGCATTGGATTTAGCGCCTCAGGTTTAAAACTAAATGGGGGAATAAAAAGGCGAAGCTCTCCCAAGTGTGTATCAAAATACTTTTGGGACAGCTTCGTTAGATTGTTTGTTACGCTGATGGAGCTTTTTCTTTTGTAGGCCAAATAAAATTTGAAATGGCAATGAGAAGATCTACAACTAAAACGATCGACCAGATTTGGATAATCCCATTGAACGCTTCTGTTTTTGAAGGAGTATCTATCCAAAAGATCAATCCTACTAATAAGCCGGCCCCAATGATATAGGCGATTAAATGTTTGACCCAGCCTCTGAAATAATGCTTAGCATAATCCATTCCGTATCGTTTCTTTGGTTTTTCCCCTTGTTTAGTTACGTAATATTGAAAGCGTTGATCTGCCCATTCAATCATACTTTTACCAAATGCAATGGAGACCCCTATATAAACAGCAGCAATACCATGTGCTGTGGACGCGACTGCACCCCGATATAAATCAATGCCTGCTGTGATCAACAATATTAAATCAATTAGTGGGGTAAGAGCCAAAAAAAACATCCCTAATCGTTTTAGCTTAAAAATATAACGTGCTACTAATCCAAGAATAATGACAATCCAAAATGCGATCTCACAAAAAACGATCATCCAACCAACAGTACTCAAAGATGCCACTCCTTTATAATACAATTGTATCATTTAAAACAAAGTATAGCATCATCATTAAAATAATACAATCGTATTATAAAAGTGATGTTTTTTTGATACAATAGAGTTATGCCAAAAATAGTTGATCATGAATTAAGAAAAAAGCAAATTGCAGAAGCCTCATGGAGAGTCATTCAAGAACAGGGAATGGAAGGGGCGACAGTTAGGAATATAGCAAAAGAGGCTGGTCTCTCATTAGGTGCTTTACGTCATTATTTTTCTACTCAAGATGAGTTGCTAGAATTTGCTATGAATCTTGTCATTGAAAGAGTTACAAAACGAATTAAAAAAATAGCCCTGAAAGAATTACCTCCAAAAGAAAAAGTCTTACAAATCCTGCTTGAGATTGTCCCAACAGATACTGAATCGATGGCGGAAATGGAAGTATGGTTTTCTTTTGTTGCTTATGCAAGACATAAAGAAGGTTTTGATGCACAGCAGGATCGAATTTATGATGGGATTCGTAACTTAATTCTCTATCTGGACCAAGAGAGGATATTGCGGAAAAATCTTAATAAAGAAATGGAAATGGAAAGATTATATTCGTTAGTAGACGGTACTGCTATGCATGCGTTGCTGGAACCAAAGAGGTTGGGAAAAGACCAGATCTATGAGTTATTTGTTTATCATTTAGATTTGCTCTGTGTTGATGAAGTCTAAAAAACGAGAGAACAGACCAAATTTCGGTCTGTTCTTTGTTTGATTTTTTGTTGAAATTAATTGTCAGCTCATCCCCTAAGTTTGCAAAAAAAGGATGAGCCATTAATCACATTATGAAGCATGCTTATTTTCAAGCTGCTCATAGAAGGTGAGAGAGCTTCGCCAAAAAAGAAATGGTATTATACTTGCTCGAACATTGTACCATTCATTTCATCATTATTTTGTAGTAGTTCTGCTGCTGGTACGTCCAGCACAGTTGAGATTTTCAAAAGTGTCGCTTTTGTAGGAATGTGCTGCCCAGTTTCATATTTTTCAATTCTGGATGTACCAACACGAATTTTTACTGCGAGCTCCTCTTGGGACATATTGGCCCTTTCCCGGTATAGCTTAATGTTATCACCGATGGAACCCATAATTTCACCATCCTTTCCATGACACTTCTATCTATTTATAGTGTATCATGCCAAAGGTTGGTCGACTGTTTTCTTTCGTGAATAATTCTTAACATATTCGTTATGTTATATGATTCTGTTGATTATTGGCTCATTTCGTGAGAAAACAAGGTTTCTCAAGCCTTTTAAGCTATGCTGAAAGATGGCTCGGACTCGATGAAACGCTAGGAGAAAGTTTTCTTCCACGTTTGATCGAATCCGAGCTAAAATGAACCAAAACTGATCAACCATATGGTTTAACACAACCAATTTAAATGGCTACCAGTTTAGTTGATAGCCATCTATTCTTTAAAAGATTCCAATTGAATTTAAGAAGACAAAAATGATGCCGACAGGGACAATGTAACGAATGGTAAAGTACCATATATCAAAGAGAGTACCTAATCCGTGTGTGCCAAGATTGAGCTCTTCTTTAACCATTTGTCTCGGCATGCGATAACCGATGAATAATGAGATAAAGAAGGCACCGAGCGGTAAGCTGATGTTACTGACTAGAAAATCGGCAAAATCAAAAATACTTTTATTAAAAATGCTTATGTCAGCCAGGCTACCGAAAGAAAGCGCACTTGGTACACCAACAATAAAGATGAGAATGCCAGCAAGCCAGGTTGCCTTTTTTCTTTTGCCAGCTTCATTTTTGACACTTGCTGCTACGACAATCTCAAGAATGGAAAAAGCAGATGTTAAGGTCGCAAACAGCAATAAAATTAAGAAAATCGTTAAGAATAATCCGCCATAGGCAATCTCGTTAAAGACAGCTGGGAGAACGACAAAAACAAGCCCTGGTCCTTCCCCAGGCTCAAATCCAAGAGCAAATACTGCTGGGAAGATAACAAGTCCAGCTAATAATGAAATCAAAATATTTAAGCCGACAACGGAAAATGCTGACTTCATCATATTTTCAGTTTTGGCTAAGTAGGAAGCATATGTGACCATAACAGATATCCCTACGCTTAAAGCAAAAAAGGATTGTCCTAAAGCAAGGAGGAATGTCTCCCCAGTAACACTGCTAAAGTCCGGTTTTAATAAGAAAGAGACTCCCTCTAATGCTCCGTCCAAGGTGATCGAGCGAATCGCAAGAATGATAAAAAGAATAAATAATGCTGGCATTAAATACTTATTCGCTTTTTCAATTCCCTTTTGAATGCCACCTTGAACGACCCAGATTGTAATGAGAAGAAAGATCAATTGGGCAATGATGACTTCGGTTGTATTTCCAATTGTATGGTTAAAAAGGTCAACATATCCGGTTGGCGATAATCCAGAAAATGCTCCTGTTATACTTCTCCATAAGTAAGATAAAATCCATCCTCCAACAACACTATAAAAGGATAATAAAATAATGGAAGCGACTACTCCTAAGTATCCGAGTAATTGCCAGGCCGATCCAGGAGCAAGTTGACGATAGGAGCTAACCGCATCTTTTTGTGTACTTCGGCCGATGACAAATTCCGCAATTAAAATGGGCGTTCCAATCAATACGGTAAAAACAATAAAAATTAGGAAAAAAACGGCGCCTCCATTGGTTCCCGCTACATATGGGAATTTCCAAATTGCTCCTAGTCCAATTGCAGACCCAGCAGCAGCTAAAATAAATCCAAGCTTTGATGTCTATTGTTCCTGTTTGTTCATGTTAAACAAATCTCCTTCAATCAATTCATATTTTTCCATGTTACTATGAATTGTCGAAAAAGGGTAGTTTTAAAAAATACATTTCGTGTATATTATGTGATTTTTGCCATTTTGCCGAATTTTCCTGCTCTCTCCCTCCAAAGTTAAAGTTTTATTAAAGAATGGGAAAAGATCACAAAAAACACTTGTGTCGTTCCTTATAAAGGTGTTATAGTTCTTTATATAGAATTTATTCGTTATAAAGAATTGAAAGAAGCGGATTTAACAAGGATTTTTTAAGAATAATCATTATTTTTTCCGTTCGTTCATATTTTTTTTATTATTTCGCTCTTTATAAAGAACTATTTTGGTGATGTCTTCTTGCCAATATCAATGAAGGCACTCGATCATGCTGTGGGTTAGATGAACCTTAGACGCGAGTCGTCGATAGTGTGATGTGAGGATGGGTTAGATGCCCAATCTGATTTTTGTTAAGGAAATTATAAATATCATTGTTATGAATCGCTTTTTAATGAGTGTATCTACGTGAAGCGTAAGCAGCCAAAGCTTACAAACTTCAGGTACAAGTAAAAGGCGGTATATTGATTTTTACAACCTACGATAAGGAGAATCTACGGTGCTTAGCACGATAGGTCTCCTTTGTCGAAAGAACAGGCCCTTTTAAGGTTGTACGGTGAGGAGCACTAAGGAAAGTTTCATCGTAGGAACAATCTGCTTTCCGATTGTTCAGAAGGTGCCCCGTGCTTTAGTGTTTTTGGGCTGTGAGTGATCGAAGTGGTTGATGTTTGGCCGATTGCAAACTCCTTTATGTAAGCAATCGGTTAAATTTATTCATTAGATTTTGTTTAACATAGCCATTTCTGAGAAAGGGGTATAGGGGTGGAATATCGAAAAAGATTGTCGGTTTTTTTCTTTACTGACTCTATTATTGTTATCACGGCATTTTTTATAGGCAGTCATTTAGTCGATTCGAATCTTAATGATAGATCGACAACATTTTTGCTAAGTATCGTGATTTTACTTGTTAGCCATCATTTCTTTAGCTATTTATACAAACTTTATAAAAAAGCATGGATGTATGCGAGCATTGGTGAATTAATAATCGTCTTTAAAACGATTACAAATACATTTCTTTTCGTTTCCTGTTTACAGTTTATGATGTTTCAAGCGATCGATTATCGATTGCTGGTCGTTACCTGGATGCTTCATACGTTGTTGATTGGTGGTTCGCGATTTTGCTGGCGGGTCATTAACAATTCTTATAAACAGGAAGTGGATGATAAAAAACGCACTCTTATTGTTGGGGCAGGTTCGGCAGGAACAATGGTGGCCAGACAATTGCTAAATAATCATTATTGTGAGTTGAAGCCAGTCGCATTTATAGATGATGATGAAAAAAAGCACCAGCTTGATATACTAGGAATTCCAGTATTGGGTGGTAGGGAAAAAATTGAAAAAGTAGTGGAACATTTGGCGGTAGAAACGATTGTGATCGCAATCCCATCACTCGGAAAAAGGGAGCTTAATAAAATTGTTCAGGAATGTGTGAATACGGGGAAAAAGACGCAAACGATCCCAAAATTAGAAGACATCATGACTGGAAAAGTATCAGTCAATCATTTTAGAGATGTTCAAGTAGAAGATTTATTAGGAAGAGAACCGGTACAGTTAGATACGGAAAAAATATCCGAATTTATTATGGGTAAAATCGTATTAATCACTGGCGCCGGAGGATCGATTGGATCCGAAATTTGCCGACAGATTTGCAAATTCACTCCTAAAAAGCTTATTTTACTTGGTCATGGTGAAAATAGCATCTACACAATTATGATGGAATTGAAGGAAATGTATAGACATAAAGAGATAGAGTTTGTGGCGGAAATTGCAGATATTCAAGACGGGGATAAAATGCTGACGATAATGAGTAAGCATCATCCGAATGTAGTCTATCATGCTGCTGCACATAAACATGTTCCATTAATGGAAAGTAATCCTGAAGAAGCCGTGAAGAACAATATCATTGGAACATTGAATGTGGCAAATGCAGCAAAATGGAGTCATGTCGATGAATTTGTCATGATCTCAACGGACAAGGCAGTTAATCCAACAAGCGTAATGGGGGCTAGTAAGCGTCTCGCAGAGATCCTTATTCAAAACATCAATTTGGAAAGCGAGACGAAATTTGTTGCTGTTCGATTTGGAAATGTCTTAGGAAGTAGAGGAAGTGTCATTCCCCTATTTAAAAGGCAAATCCAGCAAGGGGGACCTGTGACCGTTACGCACCCAGATATGGTTCGTTATTTTATGACAATTCCAGAAGCGTCTAGGTTGGTTATTCAGGCTGGAGCATTGGCAAATGGAGGCGAAATCTTTGTACTAGATATGGGTGAACCAGTAAAAATTGTCGAGTTAGCGATGAACTTAATTAAGCTATCGGGAAACTCGGTGGAGGAAATAGGGATCGAATTCACTGGGATGAGGACTGGTGAGAAATTATATGAAGAATTACTTAATCCAAATGAATATAACGAGATTCAAGTATTTCCAAAGATCTATACGGGAAAAACAACAAATTACAATGTTGAGGCAATTATGCAACTCATTAATGAATATCCGCTATTAGACGAAACTACATTAAAGGCACGATTGCTGGAGCTAAGTAATGAGCAGGCAAAGAGCAGCAAAAAATTAGCAGTATTATAGATAGGTGGGATGGAGATGAGAATTAGAAAAGCGATTATTCCAGCTGCAGGGCTTGGTACGAGATTTTTACCAGCGACTAAGGCCCAACCGAAAGAAATGCTTCCAGTTGTTGATAAACCAACGATCCAGTATATTGTGGAGGAAGCAATTCGTTCAGGCATAGAGGATATTATTATTGTCACCGGGCGTGGAAAACGAGCTATTGAGGATCATTTTGATAAATCGTATGAACTGGAAGAAGTACTGCTAAAAAAACATAAATATGAAATGCTTGCCGAAGTTCAAGAAATTTCCAATTTGGCGAATATCCACTATATTAGGCAAAAGGAAGCAAAAGGTTTGGGGGATGCCATTAATTGTGCGAGCCGATTTATTGGAAATGAACCATTTGCTGTGCTTTTAGGAGATGATATTGTTCGCGGGCCAAAGCCTTGTTTGCGGCAGCTAATGGAAGTGTTTGAGCGCTATAGTACCTCCGTAGTTGGTGTTCAAGAGGTAGCACGTGAGGAAGTTAATAAGTACGGGATTATTAATCCTAAAAATGTAGATGGACGCATTATTTCTGTAGGCCATTTAGTTGAAAAGCCTTCTATAAAAAAGGCGCCTTCCAATTATGCGATTTTGGGAAGATATATTCTTCAGCCGGATATTTTTGCGATTTTGTCAGAGCTTCCGCCCGGTGCTGGAGGAGAGATTCAATTAACAGATGCTATTAATCTATTGAATGAAAAGAAAGAAGTTTTAGCGTATGAATTTGAAGGAAAGCGCTATGACCTAGGTGATAAGTTGGGTTTTGTTAAGGCAACGATCGATTTTGCATTAGAACGGGATGAATTAAAAAATGCTGTTTTTGCTTATATACAATCTATGGTAGAAAAACAAAAAGTACTGAACCTGAGTTGATTCTTAATCGGAATATGACTAGGTAAAGTACTTTTTATTTTTTAGGATGGATGCTTTCGTTTCTGCATCGAGTTTCTACTATTGGTATTTTCTAGATGCATGTTGGGAATTTTCTTTCATTTATCCACCATTTGAACTTTGATTGTCCCGATCGTGCCGCAAGCATTTTTTTATATTCTTTAATTTGGAGGTGAAAGGTAATTGGCCATTCTTGTAACAGGTGGAGCCGGCTATATAGGGAGCCATACATGTGTTGAGCTTTTAAATGAAGGATACGATGTCATTGTCATCGATAACTTTGCTAATAGTCATTTGGCAGCCCTTGAAAGGATTTATATGATTACTGGCAAGAACATTAAATTATATACGGTGGATTTAACTGTTCAACATCAAGTAGAAGCTGTGTTTATGGAGAATGAAATCGATGCAGTTATCCATTTTGCCGGTTTAAAAGCAGTGGGAGATTCTGTTAAGGTGCCACTGCGCTATTATGAGAACAATGTGACGGGAACGATCATCCTTTGTAATTTGATGAAAAAATATCATGTGAAAAAGATGGTATTCAGTTCATCAGCTACCGTATATGGTGTTCCAGATTCAGTTCCTATTAAGGAAAACTTCAAACTGAAGCCAGTTAATCCGTACGGGCGAACGAAAATGGTGATTGAGGGAATTTTACAGGATTTATGTAGTTCAGACGAAGAATGGAGCATTTCAATTTTACGCTATTTTAATCCAATAGGTGCTCATGAAAGTGGCCTAATTGGAGAAGACCCTAATGGTATTCCCAATAATATCATGCCGGCTATTTCACAAGTGGCAGTAGGGAAGTTACCCTATTTGAAGGTTTTTGGGAATCAATATCCTACGGTGGATGGGACTGGTATACGTGACTACATACATGTCGTCGATTTAGCTAAAGGGCATCTTAAGGCGTTGGCGCAAACGATTAAAGGGAATGGGATAGAAGCATACAATTTAGGCACGGGTAAGGGATTTAGTGTGCTCGAGTTGGTATTCGCTTTTCAAGCGGTTTCAGGAGTGGAAATTCCTTATCAAATTGTTGAACCTAGGCCAGGGGACATAGCGATCTGCTATGCAAATCCGAATAAGGCTAAACAAATTTTGCATTGGTCTGCTGAGAGGGGAATAAGAGAGATGTGCGAAGATGCCTGGAGATGGCAGTCGAATAATCCAGGGGGATATTCAATCTTCAATGAATTGGAGCAAGAGGACTCCTTACCTTATGTTTATGAAAAATAGGTAACAAAGGCATGATATTTTGCGAATATCACTTTTGTTAAAAGCTAGAAAGAAATGTAGAAGAAATAATGGAAGTGAAATGATGAAAAGAATAGTCGATTTGTTGATTACATTACCGCTAGTGATTGTTGCTGCTCCGTTGATGCTAGTGATCTCGTTTTTTATTAGATGGAAGTTAGGGACACCCATTCTTTTTAAGCAGCAAAGACCCGGTTTAAATGGAAAGCCGTTTCAACTCTATAAATTTCGTTCCATGAGTAATGAAAAAGACCAGACTGGCCAGTTACTGCCCGATCAGCAAAGAATTACACCGTTTGGCATGTTTCTCAGGAGGTATAGTCTTGACGAACTGCCGCAGCTATTCAATGTGATAAAAGGTGATGTAAGTCTTGTTGGTCCAAGACCGTTGCTAATGGAGTATCTCCCTTTGTACTCTGAGAGACAAGCGAAAAGACATTTGGTTAAGCCGGGGATAACAGGATGGGCTCAAGTTAATGGCAGAAATGCGATCACTTGGGAAGAAAAGTTTGAACTTGATGTCTGGTATGTGGAAAACCGTAGCCTTCTACTGGATCTGCGCATTTTATTGCTGACATTTTTAAAAGTTATTTCCTCAGAAAATGTAAGCCTTGATGAAATCGATTTTGAAGGTAGTGCTGATAAGAAAATATCAACGAAGTCAATGTAAGAAATGAAATCATTAGGAAAGGGAGGAGTCACTTTGCTCAACGCAAAGGTAGAAAAGAGAATTCATTTATCTCCGCCCCATATGAGTGGAGAAGAATGGAAATATATTACTGAAGCGTTCCAAAGCAATTGGGTTGCGCCATTAGGGAAAAACGTAGATGAATTTGAAAACGAGATAGCGGCGTATGTTGGAGTAAAGGGAGCGGTTGCTGTAAGCTCAGGGACTGCGGCGCTTCATTTGGCTCTTTCTTTATTACATGTAAAAGCCGGAGATACGGTGTTTTGTTCGAGCTTAACCTTTGTTGCTTCAGCAAATCCAATTTTATATCAAGGAGCTACGCCTATTTTTATCGATTCTGAGCCAGAAACGTGGAATATGTCGCCTCAAGCTTTAGAACAAGCTTTATTTGAGGCTTTTCGTGAAGGCAGGCTGCCAAAGGCTGTCATCATTGTTCATATTTATGGGCAATCAGCAAAGATGGAGGAATTGACAGCGATTTGCTACAAATACGGAGTTCCGATTATCGAAGATGCTGCAGAATCATTAGGTTCATCTTATAAAGGAAAAATGAGTGGGAGCTTTGGTGAGTTTGCCATTTTTTCCTTTAATGGCAACAAAATTATTACAACTTCAGGAGGAGGTATGCTTGTATCCAACAATGTTGAGGCATTAGAAAAGGCGCGGTTTTTGGCAACTCAAGCAAGAGAGCCTGCCAGTCACTATCAGCATAAGGAAATGGGCTACAATTATCGGTTGAGTAATGTATTAGCAGGAATCGGCAGGGGACAGATGGAGGTATTGGAGAAGCGTATACAAAAGAAGCGAGAAATTTTTGCAAAGTACAAACAAGAGCTTGGCCAACTTCCAGGAATCCGATTTATGCCAGAGTTAGAAAACACATGTTCAAATCGCTGGCTAACAGTCTGCCTAATTGATCAAAATGCAGTTGAAAAAAACAGGGATCACCTCCTTAAAGTGTTAACGAATGAAAATATAGAAGCAAGGCCGGTGTGGAAGCCGCTCCATATGCAACCCCTTTTTAATAGAAATAGATTTTATCCTCATGTTCAAGATCATATCATTTCAGAGCAATTATTTTTAAACGGACTTTGTTTGCCTTCGGGAACGAGTATGACTTTAGAGGAACAGATGAGAGTGATTAATTGTATAAAAAATCAATGCTCTAGCTTTTAGTTTGATGAAGTGCTGTTCTACTTTTTAAATTAAATTTATCTTAAAGAGGTTAAAATATGATCGGGAAAAATATCGCAAAAATACGGAAAAAAAGAGGTTATAACCTGTCTGAGTTAGCAGAGTTGTCGAATATTTCGAAGTCATACTTGAGCAATATTGAACGCAATATTAATAACAACCCCTATGTAGAAGTGCTGCAGAGAATTGCCAAAGTCTTAAATGTGGATTTTATGATGTTAATAGAACCAGATTTAAATATAGAATCGCATTTATATAGAGAACAAGAATGGAGTGCTCTCCTGAAAGAGCTTAAGGAATTGGGGATTGAAAAGAATGATATTCGTGAATATCAAACCCTAGTTGAATTTATTAAATGGCAAAATAGCAGATGAGGTTCCTCTAAATTAATCAAGGAGGTAAGACTAGACTGTTTGTCTACTAAATTGGAGGTTACAATGGAGAAATCAATTAGTATGAAGGAGCTTCTTGGAATATTGATAAAGCGCTGGAAATTGATTATCATTCTGACTTTTTTAATGGGAGTAGTGAGCGGAACTGTAACTTATTTTTTGCTCACTCCTAAATATGAAGCATCTACACAAATTTTAGTTAATCAGAAGGATACAATTACCCAATTTGATCCTTCGCAAATGCGAGGGAATGTGGAATTAATTAATACGTACAGCGTAATTATTAAAAGCCCGGTTATTTTGGAGAAAGTGATTGAAAAGCTAAAACTTAGTCAAAATGTAGAAGAGTTAAATCGAAATATTGTTGTGAACAGTGAAGCGGAGTCACAAGTATTTTCCATCACAGTTTCTGATAGTAAACCAGAACGAGCAGTGAGAATAGCGAATACGATTTCAGACACATTTCAACAAGATATAAAGAGCATTATGAATGTGGATAATGTAAATATATTGGCGAAGGCAGAATTAAAGGAAGATCCGATTCCAGTTAGTCCTAAACCACTTATTAATATCGCGATCGGAATCATTTTTGGCATGATGGTGGGAGTAGGTTTAGCTCTCCTTATTGAATATTTGGACAATTCTTTGGAAAGCGTTGATGAAATTGAGGCCTATTTGGGGCTACCTGTGCTTGGCTCGATTCAGAAAATACCGAAGAAAAAGGGGCGGCCAAGAGCTAAATCCAAGAGAACGGGAGTTGATATTATTGAGTCGCAAGTCAAGGGTTAGGGAAAAAAAGAGCGGGATTCCGTTAGTTGCCTATAATTACCCAAGAGAAGTTATTTCTGAGCAATATCGATTAATTAGGACGAATATTTTGTTTGCATCAGTAGATGAAGAAGTAAAATCGATTATGATTACCTCTTCTGAACCAGGGGATGGGAAATCAACAACTGCGGCAAATTTAGCTATCGTCCTTGCGCAGCAAGGAAAAAAAGTATTACTTGTAGATGCAGATTTAAGGAAGCCTAGCATCCACTATTCTTTCCAATTGAGCAATATGTTCGGTTTAACAAGCATATTAACGAAGGATATTGACATTGATGGCGCAGTTTCAAATTCCTATATCGGAAATCTTCAAATTTTAAATAGTGGTCCTATCCCACCTAATCCGTCAGAACTATTAAATTCAAAAGCAATGGAGAACTTAATGAAGGAATTAAACACCCTTTATGATTATGTAATCTATGATACGCCTCCGTTGCTGGTAGTCGCAGATCCGCAAATTATTGCCAATAAGTGTGACGGAACCGTTTTGGTGATTGCAAGTGGAAAAACGCAAAAAGACCGTGCTTTGAAAGCGAAGGAGCTATTAGTGAAAGCAAAATCAAAAATTTTAGGAGTCGTCGTTAATGGCGTGGAATCGATGAAGGATGAGTATTATGGTCGATAGTCTAAAAAACGGGGAGGCATTCATTAGTGATAGATTTACATTGTCATATTATTCCGGATGTTGATGATGGTCCATCACATATCTCACAGTTTTTAGAAATGGCTCACATGGCTGTGGAGCAGGGAGTGACTCATCTATTTGCTACTCCCCATCATTTAAATGGAAGCTATGAAAATCCTAAAAATAAAATTTTGCAAATGACACGTCAATATTCCAATTATCTGGTCGAAGAGAAGATTCCATTGGTGCTACATCCAGGGCAAGAATTGAGAGTTCACCGTGAGATTTTTGAAACCATTGAAAAAGATGAAATGTTAACACTTGATAATCAAGGAAAATATGTATTACTGGAGCTACCTAGCACGAATGTCCCCAATTATCTTCATGAAGTGGTTTATGAATTAAGATTACGGGGGATGACGCCCATTATCCCGCACCCTGAACGAAATGTAAAAATTGTAGAAGAACCGGATTTACTATATGATTTGCTCGCAGAAGGAGCATTAACGCAATTAACCGCTGGAAGCATTCTTGGACAGTTTGGGAAAAAAATAAAGAGCTTCTCGGAAAAATTAATCGAGCATCAATGGACTCATTTTATAGCATCGGATGCCCATAATACGCGCTCTCGAGGCTTTTTTCTCCAGCAAGCGTATGAAGCGCTGACTAAAAAATTTGGCATGGATGCGATCTTTTATTACAAGGAAAATGCAGAACTGCTTTTACGTGGACAAAATATCGTAGCCGAAGAAGCGAAACCGATGCGAAGGAAAATCTTTGGCTTTATTTAGCGGGAAATTGAGGGAAAATCACTACGTTAATCAATCAAGGAGAAGTAAATGATATGAGGAAAATTTTATTCACGGCTACGATAGATGAGCATATATGGTCTTTTCATCTCCCGTATCTTAAATGGTTTAAAGAAAATGGATTTGAAGTTCATATTGCTAGTAGCGGCAAAACGACCATTCCATTTTGTGATCAAAAGTTTCATATCCCTTTTCAGCGCTCCCCTTTTAATTGGTCAAATTGGCAGGCATATAAACAATTAAAAAGGCTTATACACTCTCAGCATTATTCGCTTATCCATTGCCATACACCAATGGGGGGCGCGTTAACAAGGTGGGCGGCGAAAGAAAAAAGAAAGGAAGGGACAGCAGTTGTCTATACAGCGCACGGGTTCCATTTATACAGAGGAGCGCCGTGGATGAACTGGGCGATCTATTATCCAGTTGAAAAATGGCTTTCCCGATATACCGATTGTTTGGTCACGATTAATAACGAGGACTATGTACTAGGGCAAAGGCTTTTGGCAAATCAGGTGAGATTGGTGAATGGTGTAGGCCTTGATTTAAAGAGATTTACTCCGCCGACAAAGACGCAAAAAAGTCAATTGAGAGCGCAATATCATTACTCGGAAAACGATTTTATCTTAATATTCGTGGCGGAGCTTAATGAGAATAAACAGCAAGATCTATTAATACGGATGATCGATAAATTAAAAGCTAAAATTCCGACAATCAAGCTTCTGCTTGTAGGTGATGGGTTACTGCGCGAAAAATATCGAATGCTTGTAGAAAAACATGGGCTTAGGCAGCATGTTTTTTTTCTTGGCTATCGAAGTGATATTGCCGAGCTTCTCTCGCTTTCAGATGTTGCCCTTTCATCTTCCAAAAGAGAAGGACTACCTGTTAATATCATGGAAGCCATGGCAGTAGGGCTACCGGTTGTAGCAACGGATTGCCGAGGCAACCGAGATTTAGTGAAGGATGGAGAGACTGGTTTTTTAATAGCTATTGATGATGTAGAGAAATGTTCTTCCTATGTTGAAGTGCTCTATCATTCTCCCCTTCTTCGAAAAGAAATGGGCGACAAAGGGATGCAATACATGAAGAAGTATTCTTTGCAAGTAATTGAGAAGGAAATGGCTGCGCTCTATTTCGACTTGTTGCAAATGGATAGGGAACAGACTCCATCAACCTTCGGAGAGGTGATTAATGAATGATGCGAGTGCTGCATTTACTTTCAAGTAATAGTTTTTCTGGCGCAGAAAATGTAGTGTGCCAGATTATGAGATTGTTTAGGGGAGAGATTGATATGGTCTATTGTTCTCCCGATGGTCCGATTAAGGTGACACTTCAACAGAAGAAGATTAAATACATACCACTCGAGCGTCTAACTACCGGACAATTAAATAAGGTCATTCATGAATACAAGCCAGATATTATTCACGCCCATGACGTTAGAGCGAGTGTGATTGCTTCTCAGTATTCGAAAAAGGTGATGATTATATCCCATCTCCACTGTAGATTTGTCGAAATGTCCAAAATTACAGTGAAGTCGCTCTTGTATCAGCTTTGTTTAGCGAAATTTAGTCATGTTTTTACCGTTTCCAATAGCATTCGATCAGAATATGTCTTTTCAAAAGCTTTAATGCAAAAATCATCTGTTTTATACAATGCGATTGATGAAAAAGTGATCAAAAAAATGGCTGAACATGAGGAAATTGTGCGTTATGATGGTGTTTTTTTAGGAAGATTCTCATGGCAGAAGAATCCGCAAAGGCTGATTAAAATAATCGGTGAAATTGTAAAAAAGCTTCCTGATGCTCGATTTGTCCTTATTGGAAAGGGGAGTTTACTAGGGGAAGCGAAAGAACTGACCAAGAAATTAAATCTTCAGGATAATATTACTTTTACCGGATATTTATCAAATCCCTTTCCGTATTTGCGAGCATCACGATTTATGCTGATGACCTCCCGTCTAGAAGGAACACCGATGTGTATTTTAGAGGCGATGACATTGGGGATCCCGGTTGTTTCTACTGGAGTAGATGGCATAAAGGAATTGATACAAAACGGAGTAGATGGCTTTTATACAGATGAGGATGCTGAACTGGTCGAGTATGCTTGTCAACTTATTGTAAATGATCGTTTGCGCCATCGTCTTTCGCAAAATGTACTGGAAAAATCCCGCGCTATTAATAATTTGGTTAATTATAAGAAAAAACTTCGTAAAGTGTATCAGTCTCAAGCCTTTTTAGTCCTGAGAGAGAGAAAAAGTATGGTGAGACCACTTGACTAAAATCAATCTCTCCATTGTGATTCCATCTTTACAAACTGGCGGTGCGGAAAGCATGGCCTTTCAGTTGGCAAAAGCGATTAATAAATCCCGCTTCAATTTACAATTTATCTGTCTCTATTCAAGCAGTGGAACGACGTTTGAGCAGGAACTTGAGCGGATTGGAGTGAAGATTGTTTTTCTTGAAAAAGGAATTGGGCTCAATTTACTTACGTTTAGAAAAATGTGGAGGGCGTTAGAAGAGCATCAGACTGAAATTGTTCACAGCCATCTTGGTGCTTGTTTGTACGCCGCACCTTGGACGTTAATGCGCGGTAAGAAATTACTCCATACTGTTCACAACCTTCCAGTTAAGGAATTGCCATCCCTCCATCGAATGGTCTTAAGGGGGATGTTTAAATTGAAAAAAGCCATTCCTGTTTCTATTTCGGACACGATTAGACAGGAAATAAGTCGTTTTTATAGCCTCCATGAAACAGCGGTTCCGCTTGTTTATAATCCAGTTGATCTTCGCCACTATCACTATAAGGAAGAAGAGAAGAGGCAAGAAGCTGAAACCATTAAGTTTGTATGTGTAGCAAGGTTAGCGCCGCAAAAAAACCATAAAATGCTGTTAAAAGCTTTTGCAGCTGTTCAAAGTGAAATGGAAAATACAAGATTAGTATTGGCTGGTGAAGGAACGTTAATGAATCAGCTAAAGTTGCTTTCTGAACAATTAAAAATTAGTGAACGAGTCGATTTTTTAGGCAATGTTGAAAATATTCCAGAGCTTTTAAAAGCATCGGATATTTTTGTATTGGCTTCATCGTATGAAGGACTGCCGCTGACAATTCTAGAAGCAATGGGAGCGCGCCTTCCTGTTATCGCAACGCGCGTTGGTGGTGTTCCAGATATTGTGAAAGAAAATGGTGTACTAATCGAACCAGATCAACCTCATAAATTTGCTGAAGCTATGTTGAAGCTAGCAAAGCATAAAAATTTAAGAGAAAGGATGGGCGAACAAGGATTTTTGATGTCTTCTCAATATGATATCGAAACGATCTCCCATAAGTATGAGCAATTATATATTACGTATTGTTCATCATCTTGAATGATTGTTCCTTTCAAGTGTCTGCCTGCATTGCGAAGCGAAAAAAGAGTTCATATGAAGAGATAGTGTCAAAAATTCTATGGCAACTACTTAGATGTTTAGGTTCTTTCCCATTTATTAGGTGGAAAGGCGACGCAATCGCTCTTGAAAAACACGCCAATGGTTTGTGTTTGAGGTAACAAGGGTGAAGGAAAAAGAAGACATACCAAATAGCTCTTGGCTCTTGGTTCTTTCAATTTTAAACCATTGGCAAGTTCGGTTTGTCAAGAGTTCGCTGACTCCGATTGCTGACCAGCTCAAAACTCAAGGGCTCTGCTAGTGAGGCAGCCTCTGTTGGGTAATCCATTGTTGAGCGAACCCAATGAGTTTAGTCCATCGGGCTGGCATCCTTGGCAAGCCTGATAACTCTGGATGAACAACAGGTACTTTAAGGTTCATGAGGACAAAGAGCGCTGAAAAAAAGCAAAGTGTGTCCTCATAGAGGGTTCATGAGGACAAGGAATTGTGAGAATAGAGCAAGCTTGTTCTCATATTTTGATACTCTTATTTTTGCGTTCCTATGTCTTCGAACTGGTTTCAATGGTTCCCTCTGTGAGAAGTAGTTGATAATCAAGCTTTTAAGGGACGACAATGACGGGAAGCTCGTCCACCTGAAGCTTTCGAAAAGGTTTATTTACGGGCGTTTCTACGGGTTTATCGAACATACTCTTCCCCACAAGAAGCGATTGAATTGTTCTTGATAGTTTATAAAAGTTAATAAATATAGGTTATAAGTTGAGGGGACAACAACTTGTTACTTCCTATTTTAGGAATTTTGATGTCGTGTGGTAACCTCATCAAACCATAAAATTCAGGGTGGCCTTTTTTTGCTTACAAAGCCCTCTAACTAGGTCATTTATAATCTATTTCTTATAAAAGTTCTGACAATAGGTATGAAGAGGGGGGAGATTATAGATGAAAAAAAGAAAAGTAGCTATAGTAGTGCCATCATTCGTTGTTGGTGGTGCGGAGAAGATGGTATATCAGCTTGCGGCGGCATTAGATCGAAAAGAGTTTGTGCTTAAGCTAATTTCATTAAGTCCACCACAGTGCACGTCTTTTGAAGAAGAACTGCAGAAACAAGGGCTTGATATCACATTTTTAAATAATTGTGGCAAATTGAGTTTAAAGACGGTTGCTTTAGTTTGGAGGGAGCTGAGTAAGTTTAAGGCGGATATTGTTCATACCCATTTACATGCTTTCCTTTATGTATTTCCCTGGGTTTGTACCCATGCAACGTCCATGCTCCATACGATTCACAGTACACCGAAAGTTGAGTTCTCCTCCAGGCTCATTTTTTTGATGGAGCGTCTTTATAAGTTGAAAAAAGCCATTCCGGTCGCCATTTCGAGCACAATTAGGAAGGAGGCATCTGAGCTATACAAGCTTCCTTTAGATGAGGTCGAACTAGTTTATAATCCTGTTCAACTTGTAAAACATCGAGAAACGAGCTTTAGCAACGAAGCAATTACCTATATTAATGTAGCAAGATTAGAACCTATTAAAAATCATAAGCTTCTGCTTCAGGCCTTTTCCGTCATAAATAAAGAGTTGCCGCAAGCGTCTTTGATTTTGGTTGGAGATGGGAAGGAGAAAAAGACGTTAGAAGCGTATGCTGATGAATTAGGAATTAGAAATAAGGTCGTATTTACTGGAAATGTTTCTAATGTGGAGGATTATTTGGCCCGTTCAGATATTTTTGTGCTTACTTCTATTTATGAAGGTTTGCCTTTAGCAATTTTAGAAGCGATGGCAAGTGGTCTTCCGATTATCGCAACGAATGTTGGCGGGATTGCAGACGTGATAAAGGGCAATGGTTTATTAGTAGAAAGCGGGGATTTGCTAGCCTTAAGTGATGGGATGTTAGAACTGGCGAGAGATAAGGAGAAAAGGGTGCAAATGTCGAAATGTGCAAAGGAAAACGTCAAAGCTTATGATGTGGCGATTGTGGCACAGAAGTACGGGGAGTTATACAAGAAATATGGATAATGTCATGGCTGTTAATAGAGAGGATACCTTCGAGCAGAGGCATTGGGCGAATATCATCGGGAAAGAAAACAAATTTTTTGTTTTCTTTGCTAGCTTGATTTTTTTGGCAGTGCTTCTCCGCGATTATTTTGATGTACCCATTCATAAATATGTGCTTTTACTGATTGTGGTAGTTGCTTTCATTTATTTGAGCGAGAGCTTTCTTATTGCCTACTTTGCTTTTCTTATTCCGTTCTTGCCAGGCTTGCCAGGAAATTATATTGTAGCGGCTGCTATTTTCTTTCTTATTTTGAAGCAAGGAAAAATGGTGCTTAATGGGTATATGTTCGCTGCCTATGCCTTTCTTCTTTTGCAACTTATTCATCTTTTTTTGTTTCAATCTTCTATTGGCGGCTTTGTCAAATTCAGTCTTTACATTATTTTAATAGTACTCGTTTTATTGAAAAAAGAAAAAAATGAGCGCCCAGCGCTCGTATTATTATCTTTTGGAATTGGCGTTATCGCAGCCTTTACGATCATTCTTTTAAATACATTGAAATATATGCCATTAAGCTTGCTGATTAAAAATGGCATCAGATTGGGGAATATTGCAACAGTGAATGCACAGTTCGATGTTACGGATATTACGTTAACGTTAGATCAAAATACACTCGGCTATTTCTGTGCAATTGCTCTTTCCCTTTTTCTCGTCTTATTGTTCTCAAAAAAATTATCGCCCCCTTGGGCAGTTGTATGTATTGTCATTACCTTTATTTATGGGAGCTTAACTCTTTCCAGAACGTTTATTGTCATTAGCATCGGTGTGATTGCCTATTATTTTTTAATGAATTTGCGGATTAGCAAAAATTCTATTTTAGCCTCAACTTCTCTTGCTGCTTCAATCATGTCCATTTTCATCGTTATTCAAATGTTTTTTCCGACAACGTTTCAGTTTATTATGAAACGTTTTCAGGAGGCAGATCTTACAAATGGTCGGGCAGAGATTTGGAATCAATATCAAGAATTTATGCTGGCAAAATTAGATCGCCTTATTTTTGGTATCGGCATTCAGGAGATGCATGTAAAGGCTGGATTCTTTCATGTGCCACATAACGGATTTCAACAAATATTTGTTGCGGGAGGAATTGTCGGATTCCTCTTATTTATGATCTTTTTATTCGGACTTTATCGTTGTAATAAGGCCCGTTTTAAGGATGGAAATCAGAGGATTTATTTATTGCCGATTATTACTTTGTTTGTTTACATTCAAGCATTACAATTCCTTTCTCCACATATTATGATGCTCCCGCTAATCGTTGTTTTTTGCGCACTGCGAATACCCGCTGGAGCCAATTTAAAAAGGTATTAAAGGAAAATTATTACTAGAAGGAGATTGAAAATGAGTGTGCTCGTAAGTATTAATTGCATTACCTATAACCATGAAGCATATATTCGCCATGCAATAGAAGGCTTTCTGATGCAAAGGACGGAATTCGCATATGAAATTTTGATTGGAGAAGACTGTAGCACCGACAGAACGCGTGAGATTGTTGAAGGGTATAGAAAACAGTTTCCTGACAAGATTCGGATCATTACATCTCAAAATAATGTTGGTCCAAGTGAAAATAGCTTGAGATTGCTTGAGGCTTCGCAAGGAAAGTATATCGCTCTTTGCGAGGGGGATGATTATTGGACAGATCCGTATAAATTACAGAAACAAGTCGACTATATGGAAAATCATTCGGACTGCACCCTCTGTTTTCATGGGGCTAAAATTTTTGATGAAGGAAAGCAAAAAATGATTTCAGACATTAAACCGTACGCTAATAGTAGGATTAGTCCAGTGGAAGATATTATTTTTGGAGGAGGTGGATTCTGCCCGACTGCTTCATTGTTGTTTCGTAAACAGTCTGTGGAGCAACTGCCACTGTTTTTTCAAAAAGCTCATGTAGGCGATTACCCGCTCCAAATGTATTTAGCAAGTCAAGGCTATGCCTATTATATGGACGAAATGATGGCGGTATACCGCTATGGTGCTGAAATGTCTTGGAACTATCAATTAAATTCCGGGGAGGATCGGCTTGAGAAAGCAATCCAATTAAAGGAAGCTGATAATCGTCTATTAGAGGAATTTCATCGCTTTACAAATGGACGCTATCTGATGGCGATTGAAAGTACAAAGAGGAAAAACGAGTTTGCTATTTTACTGCTTCAAAATCGAATTGGGGAGCTGAAAAAACAGCCATACCGAACTTTTTACAAAGAGTTAACCGTGCGTCATCGTATGAAATTGAGAGTGCGCTACCACTTGCCAAAGGTCTATCGGTGGATATTAGAGATGAAAAAGCATTTGAAGAAACTGGCGATCGTACGTCTAGGTGTGAATAGATGAGAGAGTATCAACAAGTAAAAGAAAGAACGATAAGCGGATTAATTTGGAGCTTTATTGATTTATTAGTAAGTCAAGGGATTCAATTTATCGTCCTGCTTATTCTTGCTAGAATTTTAGCACCGGAGCATTTTGGTTTAATTGGAATGGTGGCGATCGTGATCGCGGTCTCTAATTCGATTATTGATAGTGGTTTCTCTCAAGCACTTATTCGTGAGAAAGAAGTGGCAAGAGCAGAATACTCTACGATTTTTTATTTCAATATTTTGATGTCGAGTTTGCTCTATACAGCTTTATATGTAGCAGCCCCTTATATTAGTGCTTTTTTTAATGAATCACAGTTAATGATCATGATTCGTTTCTTGTCTTTCGGAATCGTAATCAATTCCTTTGCGATTATTCCGAGAGTCCTGCTTATTAAAAAGCTACAGTTTCGAACGCAATCGCTCATTACAATGATTTCTTCGACTTTAGCTGGAATCATTTCTGTCTATTTAGCGGCAATGGGTTATGGAGTATGGAGTTTAGTTGTGCAAGCACTGATGACCCAAGCTTTACAAACTATTATCCTTTGGACTGTTACGAAATGGATGCCTGCACGGGCATTTGAAAGGGCCTTTTTTCGAAGATTATTTCGTTTTGGTTCCAAGCTTTTGCTCTCAGGACTAATTGACACTTTCTATCAAAATATTTATTCACTTTTGATCGGAAGGCTTTATCCAGCAGCTATGCTCGGATATTATACGAATGCAGCGAAATTGACCGATGTCATCGCTAATTCGACAACCGCTGCACTTCAGAGAGTTACATATCCTGTATTGAGCGGCTTTCAAGATGATACGCTGCAACTGCGGAATATGTATGAAAGATTGATCAGGCTTGCAGCATATATCATGTTTCCATTAATGATCGGACTTCTGACAGTGGCTGATTCGTTCATTCCCTTGCTGCTCGGGGAACAATGGATTCATTCGATTGGTTATTTTAAACTATTATGCTTAGCGGCGATGATTTACCCGTTGCATGCTTTAAATTTGAATATTCTTCAGGTGAAGGGAAGGGCAGATTTGTTTTTAAAGCTTGAGATTATAAAGAAATCATTGTTGACGCTACTTATTGGGGCGTCTTTATTGTTTTCTTTAGGGATTTACGGTTTGATAACAGCGGCAGTTTTATGCTCCTATCTTTCTTTGTTTATAAATACTTACTACTCCGCTAGGGAGATATCCTATTCTGTTCAAGAACAGCTGAAAGATTTAATACCTTCGTTTTTTCTAGCGTTGTTGATGGGAGGCTTCGTATTATTGGTTGGAATGTTACTGCCAGAGCTATATTTCATCCGCATCCTTGTTCAAGGATTAAGTGGAGTTATTTTCTACTTTACTATGAGCAGGATCTTAAAGCTATTTGAATTTGAGATTTTATATTCGGAACTGATGAGAATTTTTAATGGTCGCAAGGAAAAATTAATGAAGGCAAAAGGAGCATAGCTATGAATTATGTTACAGTGCAAAAATACCAGCAGCAATTTCAAACACAAGGCTATCATTTTGAACTACTTCCGTTAACGGAGGAAAATATCGGACGAATAAGTCGCATTTTCGAGGCTTTAAATTCTGAGTTTCTCTTTCCTGTTGAAGATAAAGAAGCGTTGATAACGTACGCCAATAAGCTGCTAAAAAACGGTTATAATTTTATCTTATCAACCGGGGAGGAGGATATCGCGATTACCTCTATTTATGCGAATGATTATCGAACAAAAATAGCATTCTGCAACAGCTTTGGAATCGTTCCTGCTTATCGGGGCAATCGGATTGTTGTCAAGTTAGTCGAATTTAGTTTGGCTTTTGCGAAGGAGGTTGGGATGGAAAAGTATCGAGCAGAGATAAATAAAAAAAATTCAAGATGGCTCCAGTTTTTATTGGGCTATCAATTTCAAATTGAAAAGGAGACAGACAATCATTCGTACTTAATTATTAAAGATTTGTAGTTTTCTTTAAAAATTGATAAATGGAGGCTGATGGAATGAGAGGCATCATCTTAGCAGGGGGGCGAGGAACTCGATTGTACCCGATTACACAAGCCATTTCGAAACAATTATTACCGATTTACGATAAACCGATGATTTATTATCCTCTATCAGTTCTTATGCTAGCGGGAATTCGAGAAATTTTAATTATTACTACGCCGAAGGATCTTCCATCCTTTCAGCAATTGCTCGGGGACGGTTCACAATGGGGCATTGAGCTTGAATATGCAATACAGAAGCATCCACGCGGTTTAGCGGATGCTTTTATTATTGGGGAAAAATTTATCGGAGATGAAAACGTCGCTCTGATTCTAGGAGATAACATTTTCTACGGTCAAGGATTCACCCCGATTTTAACAATCGCAGCAAATTTAAAAGAAGGGGCGATCATTTTTGGCTATCAAGTAAAGGACCCGAAACGCTTTGGCGTAGTTGAGGTAGATGCTGATCATAACGCAATTTCCATAGAGGAAAAACCGAAGCAGCCAAAGTCTAATTATGCCGTAACAGGGCTCTATTTTTATGATAATGAAGTGGTGAAGATCGCAAAGGAGGTAAAGCCTTCTCCGCGTGGGGAACTAGAAATAACGGATATTAATCAAGAATATTTACGAAGAAAGCAATTGAAGGTCGGATTATTAGGACGCGGTTTTGCCTGGCTTGACACAGGCACGTTTGAGAGTTTCTTAGATGCCAGTCACTTCGTAGAAACGATAGAAAAACGACAAGGATACAAAATTGCTTGTTTAGAAGAAATTAGTCTTCGCAATAAGTGGATTTCAGAAGAAGAGGTGTTGACAAGTGCTTTAAATTATAAGAACGAATACGGAGCTTATCTTCATGACTTAGTATTTAGGAGGGATACAAATGATACCGGTCTCACAACCATTTCTACCTCCTAAAGAAGAATATGATCAGTATATTTCACAGCTTTGGGATACGAAATGGCTTACGAATCATGGGAGATATGTCCAGCAGCTTGAAAGTGAATTAAAGAAGTACTGTCAGTGCTCTTCCCTTTTTTATGTAAGCAATGGTACATCAGCATTGCAGCTTGCCATTAAAGGGTTGGGAATAAAGAATGAGGTGATTACTACACCCTTTTCATTTGTGGCGACGACGACATCGCTTCTTTGGGAGAACTGTACCCCTATTTTTGTTGACATTGATCCAATGACATTTTGCATCGACGCAGAGAAAATCGAGGCGGCGATAACGGATAGAACAGAGGCTATTTTGGCAACCCATGTTTTCGGTATACCTTGTGATGTTGAAAGAATTGAAGAAATTGCAAGGAAGCATAATCTATTAGTAATTTACGATGCTGCACATGCATTCGGCGTGCAATACAAAGGCCGCTCATTGCTCACATATGGTGATTTATCGACGATTAGCTTTCATGCAACAAAGCTCTTCCATACGGTTGAAGGTGGAGCAATTATGAACAATACGGAAAATAGCGAGCTCGATCAGACGATCCAATTAATGAGAAACTTTGGTTTTGTTGAGGAGAATTACGCAATGATCGGGATTAATGGGAAAAATTCAGAGTTTCACGCGGCCATGGGTCTATGTAACTTGAAATATGTTGATTCGTTGATTGAAAAGAGAAAAGAGCTATCTGAAGCTTATCGCAAACTTCTTGGAGCCATGCGAGAAACGCCCAAAATAATGACTTTGACAAAATATAATTATGCCTACTATCCAGTTCTGTTTGAAACGGAGGGGCTGTTATTGCAAGTGCAAAAAAGTTTATATGAAAATCAGATCGCCTCAAGGAGGTATTTTTATCCATCACTCAATACGTTGCCTTATGTGACGAGTGCTCACAATTGTCCGGTTTCTGAGGATATTTCCAGAAGAATTCTTTGTTTACCGTTGTATAGCGAGCTCGCTTTAGAGGAGGTTGAACGGATTGCTGCCATTGTAAAAGTAGGGCAAAAAGCAGTCATCGTATAGATGCAGTAAAAGCAATTCAAAAGGGTTGCCCGGTTGAGAAAGTGTTTTTAACAAGGAGTTATAATGTGGCGATTTGTGAAGGGGCATGATTCACATTTTCAAATGCTGTTTTGCATATCCTTTTTTAAAGTCGAGGTTCTTTACCGAAAGCTTGACTGATAGTAAAAAAAGATGTGTCCAAAGCTTGTAAGCTTCATAAATAAAGAGGTGGAAAGATCGGATGAATTTATTGGTTACGGGAGGAGCTGGTTTTATCGGCTCTAATTTTATTTCCTATATGCTGTCAAACGTTAAGGAAGAACTTCATATTGTAAACTTGGATAAATTAACGTATGCCGGAAATCTTCGTAATGTGGAAACGGTGGAGAATGACCCCCGTTACTCCTTTGTTCACGGAGACATTTGTGATGAAAATCTTGTCGCAATGATTTTTGAGAATTATAAAATTGACGGAGTGATCCACTTTGCCGCAGAATCTCATGTGGATAATTCTATCGAAAATCCAAGGCCTTTTTTGCAAAGTAATATTATGGGTACTTTTACGCTATTAGAAGCGGCGCGAAATTATTGGATGGATGGAATCGGTGTCTATAAAAAAGAATTTGCACATGCAAGATTCCATCATATTTCGACAGATGAGGTGTATGGAAGTCTTGGAAAAACAGGCTATTTTACAGAAGAAACAAAGTATGCACCGAATAGCCCGTATTCAGCTAGCAAGGCTTCTGCTGATATGCTCGTCCGCAGTTATTTTGAGACCTTTGGCTTGAATGTGGTCACGACTAATTGCTCGAACAATTTTGGGCCAAGACAGCATGATGAGAAGCTTATTCCGACGATTATCCGCAGAGCGCTTGCACTAAAACCGATTCCCATTTACGGAAATGGAGAAAATGTACGGGATTGGCTTTTTGTTACTGAGCATTGTCGGGCAATAGAAAAGGTTTTTGTAAAGGGCAAAGCTGGAGAAACGTATGTAATTGGTGGTCATAATGAAAGGAAAAATATAGAGATTGCAACGATGATTTGTGAAGTTCTTGATCAAGTTATGCCCGATCTGCTCAAAAGTTGCCATCTTGCGAGTTATAAAGAGTTAATCCAGTATGTGAACGATCGTCCAGGTCACGATTTTCGCTATGCGATTGATGACCGTAAACTTTGCGCAGAACTTGGCTTTGTTCACAAATATTCTTTGCAAGAGGGAATGGAACAGACTGTTTCTTACTACTTAAAAAAATATGCGGACGGGTTGAAAGGAGCATGGACATGAGCACTAATTTTCCCCTTCTTGAAGAGCTTCATTTGCTTAGCGGAGCAGATGATTGGAGTCCATTTTTAGCACGGTTCTCGAACCTTGATGTTTATTATACAAAAGAGTATATAGAGTTATTCGCAGTCATTCAAGATGGCACACCGAATGCGATTTATTTTGAAAATGAAGATGGAAAGGTTTTTTATCCATTTATAAAAAGAGGCATTGATGGTACCGGAGAATTATATTTTGATCTGATTACGCCATACGGTTACGGTGGTCCGTTAGTTGAAGGGGATCCAACGATTATTCGCGCGTTTTATTCATTATTTACCGAGTATTGTCTTAAACAAAATATTGTTTCTGAAACAGTCGCACTCCATCCGCTCTTAAAAAATCATGAATATATAAAAGAGGTTATGAGGACGGATTATGTGCGGAAAACAACGGCTGTTGATTTGTCCCTTTCGCTGGAGGAAATAAGAAGTCAATATTCAAAGAATGCGAAAAGAAATATTCGGAAGGCTGTTAAAAACGAGGTGACGATTTCAATTGCGAACAGCAAGGAGGAAATCGATCAATTTATAAATATGTATTATGAAACGATGGATCGCAATAAAGCATCAAAGTTTTATTACTTCGATCGCACCTACTTTCATAAGCAATTAATGGACACAGATTTGAGCAAGTCAGTGCTTTTGTTAGCATGGAGTCATTCAGAGATAATCGCTGGAGTGCTGCTGTTAATAGGTAATCAATTTGCCCATTATCATCTCGGTGCATCGAGAACAGAATTCTTGTCTTTACGACCAAACCATCTCTTATTTGATGCGATGATTGAATACGCGAAATGGTGCCATTCTAGGTTTCTCCATTTAGGAGGTGGGTATTTAGATGAGGACGAACTGTATCGTTTTAAAGCCTCATTTACGAACAAAGCCTCTTTTGATTATTACCTTGGCAAACATATTATTGATGAACAGAAATATGGCGAGTTAATAAAGCTAGCAAACAAGTCTAGTGAAGAAAGGTACTTTCCAGCATATAGAATGGGGTAAAACGATTGAAATGTTCTTTATAAAGAACTATAATGTATACAAATAAGAATAAACCTTGTTTTTTCTGAGAAATGTTCAGTATAAATAACGAGAGTGTAGATAGATAAAGTCATCAGTGAATGAAACGTAAAGCTATTTTCTTAAAAAGGAGTCTTGAAATTGAAGGGAACGGCAAAGACCGCTTTTATGTTGCTTGTGCATAATCATCCTGAACAGTTGAACAAATTTTTAGTGCAGCTAGTCGAAGAGGAGGCAGCGGATGTATTTATTCATATTGATGCGAAAAGTGATGCAAGCATAGGGGAAAGAATCATTCGGCATCCTCAGATTATGATTTTAAAAGAAAGAGTGGCTGTAAGCTGGGGTGACATTAGTCAGGTTGACGCTACGCTTCTTTTATTAGAAGCGGTTTGTAATTCGGATGCTCACTATGATTTTGTTTGCTTAAGAAGCGGGCAGGACTTATTAGTGAGAAATGGTTTTAAACAATTTTTAGCAGAAAATAGAAATGCACTCTTTTTAGCGTATCGGCCGCTAAAAGAGAAAGATTTCGGGATGGTAAAAATCCAATGGCCAAAAATCGTCCGAAATCGTTACGCTAATTATCATCCTTTACGCCTATTGCGCCGATTATTGCTTTGGCTTTACAAACGAGGCATTCATATTGTGCCAAACAGAAGGTATTTCCCTGAGCATTTCACGCTCTATAAGGGGTCGCAATGGTTCACAATCCCGTTTGATGCAGCTGTTTTTATTGTTGATTTTCTGAATAAGAATCGCTGGTACTATCCTTTTTTTGAACATTCATTAGTACCAGATGAGAGTTTTTTTCATACGCTTCTTTTAAATTCCTCTTACAAAGAAAAGGTCATTAATACTAATTTCTATTTTTTAAAATGGGGGGAATCGCTGAAAGAAAGAAATTCACCGCAATGTTTGCATATTGAAGACAAAGCTTTAATTGAAAGCTCTAATATGTTTTTTGCGCGGAAGTTTAATGAGGATATCGACAAAGAGATTGTGGAGTATTTTAAAGCCCGAGTGAAACTAGAGCGGGCAAATGAATTGGCTGCACACAAATATTGAGGAGGCCTGTTTTGAAAAACTCAATACAAGATCGCAATGTAGAAATAAATTTGATGGAAAAGAATATGAATTATGAAATCGTTCAGTCGTTAGCAAAGAGCTGTGGAGGGGCTTTTTTTCTACTTGATCTCGACCAGTTGGAGAAAAACTATCATAAAATGAATCAAGCATTTAAAAAGCATTATGACAATTTTATTGTTGCTTATTCGTATAAAACCAATTATTTGCCTGCTTTATGTACAAAGTTAATTTCATTAGGTGCTTATTCCGAGGTTGTTTCACGATTGGAATATGACCTTGCTCTCCGATTAGGCGAGAACGGTAAGCATATTATTTTCAACGGACCGATAAAGAGTAAAGAAGATATCTATTTTGCTCTGCAGCAAGAAAGCATTATTAATTTAGATTCATTTTATGAAATAGACTACGTGAAACAATATGCCTCTGAAAATCCGTCGCGTCCAATATCACTTGGTATAAGGGTGAATTTTGCTTTAATCGAGGATGGCGAGAGTATTTTACAGGATGGTTATGATGTTAGTAGATTTGGGTTTTCAGTAGAAAATGGAGATTTAGAACGGGCGATTTACGAATTGAAAAAAATAGCGCAGGTAAAAGTAATTGGCTTACATGGGCATTTTTCTACAAAAACGCGCTCTCTGTCTTCTTATCGTTACAAAACAGAAAGACTATGCCAGCTTGCAAAAAAATACATTAATGAAACACTGCAGTTTATTGATATTGGCGGAGGGATTTATGGGGAACTGCCAAAGAGCTTTAAAAGGACCGTTCCTTCCTTCGATGATTATGCTGCGGCGATTGGGACAGTAATGAGAAAAGAATTTGCTGGGGAGAGCAATAAGCCCGCATTAATATTGGAGCCGGGTGTTTCGATGGTTGCGAATACGATGAGCTTCGCCTGCCAAGTAATCGAACATAAGCGTGTGCAGGGGACTAGTTTTATCCTTGTTGATGGAAGTGCCTACAATATTAAACCTACTATGCATAAAAGTAATCTTCCTTTTAAAATTGTTGCAAAAAATCATAACGCAAAGCTTGAGCATTTATATCATATCGTTGGCTACACATGCATGGAAAGAGACTATTTAGCGCATAACGTACAAGGAACTCTTCCACAGCAAGGAGACTATCTCATTTTTGAACAGGTAGGAGCGTATACGCTCGTGTTGAATCCATTGTTTATTAAAGAGCGTCCTGCTGTAGTAGCAAGGGAAAAGGGACATGCTTTTCTTATAAGAAAAAAAGAGACGCTTGCAGATGCCTTCAATGAAAATATTTATCGTTTTTAAATTGAGGAAAGAGGGAAAGCATGAAAGAAGAATTAAGAAGAACAGTCCCTATTAGCGAAAGAAAATATCTTCTTGCAAATGTTCTCTATATTTTTGCGATCTTAGTGACATGCTCCATTGCTATTTATCTCGGTTTTCTCCAGTTTCGTGGACCGGAGGTGAAGCCGCTTCAAGCTAACGCAGAGCAATTTTCGGCAGAGCGGGCCTTGCAATATTTGGAGAACTTTGCAATCAGCCCACATCCTGTTGGCTCACCTGAACATGAAAGAGTTAGAGATTATTTAGTGAACGCTTTGGAGGAGCTAGGGCTCTCTCCGGAAATTCAGACAGCTGCAGACTCGCTTTTTTCATGGGGTGAACCTTTTAATGGCATCGTTGAGAATATTTTAGCAAGAATACCGGGACATAATTCCTCACAAGCGATTATGCTAACTGCCCATTATGATTCGGAACATAATAGCCCTGGTGCCGCTGATGATGGAGCAGCTGTGGCGGCTATATTGGAAACGGTTCGGATATTGCAGGAAGGAGAACCATTAAAAAATGATGTTATTATTCTCCTTTCTGATGGGGAAGAATTGGGGTTACTGGGTGCTCAAGCGTTTGTTAACGAGCATCCGTGGGTGCACGATATAGGAATTGTCCTAAACTTTGAGGCGAGAGGAAGTGAAGGGCCTTCAGTTTTATTTGAAACGAATGATCATAATGAAAGATTAATAGAAGAGTTTGCGAAAGGGAGCTCCCATCCGATCGCTCATTCTTTTATTGCCGATTTATATAGAATGTTGCCGAATGAAACAGACTTGACATTATATAAATCACATGGAATGTATGGGCTGAATTTTGCCTTTTTCGAAGGAATATACGGTTATCATTCTCCCGAGGATTCTATTGAAAATTTAAGTATTAAAAGTCTTCAACATCATGGTGAAAATATGCTCGACTTAGTTCATCATTTTGGAAACATGGAACTGGAGGCAAAAGAAGATGGATCAAGCCTATTTTTTAATCTGTTTGCCAAAAAGGTCGTCTTTTACGGGAAGCAGTACGTCATTCCATTCATGATTGCAGCTATTTTTCTCTTTATTTTAACTTGTGTCCATGGGATCAGAAAACGAGAGATGGCCACAGCAAGAATCCTGTTTGGTTTTCTTTTCTGTGTCGTAAGTGTGGCTATATCTTATTTTGCAGCAGAAGGGTTATTAAAGCTTTTTTCAGCGTTGACCGGTTACGATCTATGGTCAATCGGGGCTTATCCCAAATTGAGCAATCCTTTATTTATCTCAATTCTATTCATGATTGCTGCCCTTCTAACTGGTGCTTATTCTTTCATACTAGGAGCAGTAAAAGGGCTTAATTTTTTCATGGGGTCGTTATTAGGATGGTTAATTTTAATCGTTGCAAGCAGTTTCCTTTATCAAGATTCTAGCTATATCTTTGTTTGGCCGTATTTATTTGCTCTGATTGGAGTCAATGTTTTTTTAAGGATAAAGAATAGCATAATGGAGAAAGTGGTTCCTTTAACGATCATTATTTTTTCATTCTTGTTTATCACACCGATTATGTATTTGGTTTATGTGCTGCTAACTATCCATTATATAGGAGCTCTTGCTGCTGCTTTTGCATTATGTCTGGTGTTCATAATCCCAGCGCTCAGCCAAATAAGAAGACGCTATTTATCAATATTCCCAGCGATTTTACTGCTGTCGGGAGTATTGCCATTATTATTAGTGTGGAGTCACTAAAAAGGAGAAAGATATGAATATATTAATATGCAGTGTCGGACGTCGTGTTAAATTGATTGAATATTTCAAAAGGGAGTTAAATGAAATCAATGGTAAGGTTGTTGCCGTTGATTGTGATCCAAACGCACCAGCGTTGTACTTTGCTGATCAATTCGAAATTGTTCCTCGAATTGATCAGCATGATTATGTTCAAGAAATTAAGGCGTTATGCAAGAAGTATGAGATTTCGGCTGTTCTATCGCTGATCGATCCAGAGCTTTCATTGTTGGCTCGTTACAAGGAGAATTTTAAAGAAGACGGTGTTGCGGTGATTGTTTCAGACGAGCCAATAATAGAAATTTGTTTTGATAAATATTTGACATCGAAGTTTTTGCAAGAGCATGGGTTTCCCCATATTCCTACCTATACAAATATAGAGGAAGTGAAAAGCGCTTTAGGGAATGGAATGCTGCATTTTCCTTTAATCATTAAACCGAGGAATGGCAGTGCAAGTATGGGGATACAGTGTGTCTCCACGATTGCGCAGCTTCAATCCTTTTATGACCACGATGTTGTGATCCAGCCTTTTATGAAAGGGGAAGAATTTGGGATCGATTGCTATATAGATTTGATTACAAAAGAAGCAACGAATATTTTTATGAAGAAAAAAATAAAAATGAGGGCTGGTGAGACAGACAAATCAGTTGCTGTCAAAGATTCAAGGCTTAGGGAGCTAATGACGGCATTATTGGAAGTTTTGCAGCCAGTCGGACCAATTGATATTGATTGCTTTTATACGGAGCAGGGATATGTGATTTCTGAAATCAATCCAAGATTCGGTGGAGGCTATCTCCATGCTCATGAAATGGGGCAAAACTTTGTCAAAAATTTAATCACCAACTTGCAAAATATCGCCAATGTCCGTGATGAAGGAAATTATCAAGAAGGAAAAACACTTATAAAATATGACCAATATCTCGTTTTGTAATCTTGATCGTTCTTATACCGCTATCGGTTTTTGAAAAATCTCCTAAAGTGGTATGGAGCAATCGCAATATAAGATAAAAATTAAATTTCCAGATGGAAAGAGGACGTTGTAATGAGGAAACATTTGAATTTAATTCAATTTTCAAGAGCCTTGGTTCCATTTTTTGTCATTCTATTGCATGCTAAAGCTTTTCTAACTACTTACTTCCATTACGATTTTTTGCATCTATCTAATGTTGATCGTTCAGGAGGAGTGTACTATTTCTTCGCCCTCTCAGGCTTTATGGTGTATTACTTGTATCATCAAAGCTTTGGTGATCCTTCAAAATTAAAGGAGTATTTATACCACAGATTTATTCGCATCTATCCCCTGTATTGGATGATCACGTTCATGATTTTACCTATTTATTTCATCTTTCCTAATTTTGGCTCTGGAAATGAGCGAGAAATAGGGCATATACTTTCTTCCTTGCTTCTCTTTCCTGATGGGGGACAACCGATATTAGGTGTGGCGTGGTCGTTGGTTCATACGGTCTTTTTTTACTTAATCATTAGTTTGCTCTTTTTTAAAAACAAATGGCTTTCCTTGTTTCTTCCCGTCCTATGGGCAATGCTATCTTTGTTTTTTAGTTTACATATATTGTCCAGTACAAATTATTTTATAAATTATCTGTTCAATTTTTATAATCTCATTTTTTTGCTTGGACTCTTATGCGCCTTTGTTATTTTAAGAGTTAAAATTAGTGTGAAGATTTCAACGGTTATGGTGATTATTGGACTTGCTGGCTTTCCTTTAGCATGGATCAATGAACAAAATCGTTTTATTCCTATTGATTTGCAATATACTACGACAATTGCATCTGTTCTTCTTATTCTTGGGTTCTCTTCGCTTGATTTACAAAAAGAAATCCGTATTCCAAGGCTAGCTAAGTTATTGGGTGATGCTTCATTTTCGATTTATTTAACCCATTTCACCTCCATGTCTGCCATAAGTATTTTCTTTCGCACTACTTCATCACTGGCTATTCCTAACATCATATTAGCTATTTTGCTTATTACAGCTTCAATGATATGTGGTTTATTCGTATATGCTTTTGTAGAAAAACCATTGTATCGAAGACTGAGAAAAAGAACAAAGCGCATGGAAATTGCCGTCGTGCAAAACTAGTTATAAAGTTATTGTTGATCATGCTATTTTTTGCTCATTTTCGCTCTGACTCGATGAAACGAGGGAGAAAACAAGCTTTCTCCTAGTGTTTCATCGAGTCAGAGTCATCTTTCAGCTATGCTGAAAGACGTGAGAAATCAAGATTTCTCACGAAATGAGCCAAAAATCAAAAGAATCATATAGCATAGCCTTCGTTTTAAAATGCTGTTGATATTAGATGAAAAACAGATTTTGCAGTTACCGACAAAAAGTTTAATGGTTGTCGAGATGTAACAAAGGAGCATCTGTATTTTATGAGAATTTTGCTCAGTAAAAAATTATGGATCATGACGATCATCTTGATGATCATGTGCGGATATATTATTTGGGAAAATAATCGGATTGTTATTGTAGAGAAGTCCATTCCTATTCGAGAGCTTCCTGAAGACTTGGAAGGCTTCACGATTGTGCAAATAACTGATTTACATGAAAAAGTCTTTGGAAAAGAACAGGGTAAGCTAATAAATATGATCAATTCCATCAACTATGATGCAATTGTGTTTACTGGAGATATGCTTGTTTCACCAGAAAGCAACAATTATGCTCCGTTTTATACTTTGATTGAAGGAATAAGAAAGAAGGATATTGCCTATTTCGTACCAGGAAATACAGATCCACAAAGTTATATCATTGGAGAGAAGGAAGTGTATGAAAGAGATCGTTTTATTAAGGGAATGGAAGCGCGCGGCCTAAAATTGTTAGACACAGTTGAAAAAGTGAAAGTCGGCTCTTCCAACATATACTTTACCTATTTTGAAAATTCCATCGCATTATTAGAACAGAGTGAACAGGATAAAAAGCTTGAGCCTTTTATTGAGAAGTTGCTCATGTTAGAGCAGTCTTTCGAATCAGAAGTGCTCATCGCCTTAAATCATTACCCCGTCCCTGATGAAAGGATCGATCTTTTAAATGAGGAGGGACGTTTGTGGCCATATGATTTATTGATAGCTGGTCATTATCATGGAGGGCAGATTCGCTTGCCGTTAATCGGTGCCTTGTTTATCCCCGAGCCTTATTATTTGTGGGACGGTTTTTTTCCTCCTCAGAATCGGGTCAAGGGCTTGTGGGACTATAATGGAATTCAGCAATATGTTAGCACCGGATTGGGGAGTAGTGATGCCATTTCGTTTTTAAATTTCCGATTTTACAATCCACCGGAAATAAATGTGCTCACATTATATAAAGAATAATAAGCCGCCGTGATGATAGGTCTTATTACGGTCTAGGCTGAGCTTTGGCTTTATTACATGCAAAATTCTAGTTTCACACGAAATGAGCCAAAGGATAAAAGAGTGAAAAAAGGGTTAACGTTAATTCTCAATATCCTCTTACATTTTTGAAAGTTAACACTGACAAAAAAAGATACTCTTGATTATTAAGATTTTTACTATTATAACGAGGTGAATATCGAATATGTCGTATAGGATGGAAAAATAGTAGATGAAATGTGTTAAACTTATCCAATAATTTTCCGAAAATAACTATATACATCATGAAAGAAGTGAGGGAATTAAATGGATAAAGTGCAGCAAATGTTAATTAGAGAAAATAGAAATAAAAATTTACTTATGTTTATCGCGTTTTCAATTTCCCTTACAATGGGTCTTTTAAAGTCAATTGTTGCAAATCAATTTGACACGGGTATTATTTTCGCAGTTGAACTACTTCTTTTTGTGGGTGCTTATTTGATTTGCAGAAAGATAAGTAAAATTACATCTTTTTTCCCTTATATAAGTGTTATTATGGTCAGTTTATTTAACGGGATAGGTTTGTACTTTACTGGCGGTGGCTTAAATATCATTATCATCTCCTTCTTTTTAACTATCTTTGCATCGATTCATTTTAATAAAAAGGTCTTCTCAATAGGTTTTGTTTCTGGGTTGATTTTACTCCTTTTAACTGCTTATGTCGGGATAAATGATATCGAAGTCATTAAAGCGAATCTAGCGACTATTTTATTAGTCTATTTATTATCTGGATTAATGCTGAGCGTGTTGATTCATTTAAATGGAACGCAAGAGAAAAAAGTTAGGAATCTTATTCTTGAATCTGAAGAACAAGCGGAAGAGCAGAAAAGACAAAAACAGCAAATTCAAGATACGATGAATAAAATATTAAAGGAAGTTGCTACCTCGAATGAGCGAATTAATAACAATTTAATTGCGCAAAGTGAAATGAAAGCAAGCTTGAACGAGATTTCAATTGGCAGCCAGCAGCAGACAGCAGAAATTAACAGCATTTCCGGCAATGCGGGAGAAACATATCAAGTGGTGCTTAATTTACAACAGCTCATGGAGGAGTTATCTTCCGAGGCGAATAAAACGGAAGAAATTACGACTTTAGGTGAAGAGAAGGTAACATCTTTTAACAAGGATGCAATAGAGGTCCATTCATTCATTAATGATTTAAATAAGACGTTAAAAGACCTTACAGTCAATATTACTGAGACTAACTCTTATTCTGATGAAATTAAGCAAATCTCCGAACAAACAAATCTGCTTGCATTGAACGCATCTATAGAGGCGGCACGAGCTGGAGAAGCTGGAAAGGGATTCTCCGTAGTCGCAGAGGAAATTCGAAAGCTTGCTGAATCAACCAAACAAACAGCAGAGAATATAACTGTCAATTTACAAAAGGTTAATACCGACAATCAAGCTTCTATTAAGAAAATGGAGTTTAGTGAACAAAAGTTCAATCAAATCCTTGGTTCCTCTGAAGAGATTGTAAAATATTTTAAACAATTAAAGGCTGTATTTGAGAAATTAAAGGTTAACCTAGATTCATCTAAAAACATGACTAATGCTATTGTCACGAAGAGCCAAATTGTAGAAAGGTCGACAGCGGACTTGGCTGCAATTCTAGAAGAAACGAGTGCAAGCTTGGAAGAAATGACTGTATCTGTTGAAAATGTGACGAGTGATAATGAGAAAGTCGCTCTAGCAATGAAAAACACAACAGAGAACGCCAAAGGTTTATTAAGAAATAACGGCTCTCTTTAAAAGGTGAAAAATGAGGTTGGCGTAAAACCATTATTGAATAGTATGGTCATCAATTAGAGTGATTCATGAGAGCGCAGCTTTTTAGTAATAAGTTCTGTTTTTTACTTCTGACTCGATGAGAGTAAGTTCGTCGAGTCAGAAGTATCTTGAGCTGAAACATGATTTCTCATTACCCCTTAAAAAATCCTCCTTAAAACTCATCATCATGCCTCGTTTTTAAACGCATATGAAAAAAGAGAGATAGGTAAAATATGAGCGTATTTCCAATAGCTTTTTCATTAAACTCTGTAAGTGTTCGTTTTTCAACGACTTAGACACATTGTGAAATCGAACCACTTATGATATAATTTTATATTGCGTATAAAGTGATGCCAATCTTAGGAAGTTAATCATCATTTATATAAGAAGGACAAACAGAATATGTGGACGGAAAGTTTGTCTCGTTTATGATTACTAAGGTTGGTTGTACTCTAAGGCAATTTCCCTAAAATTATAGGGTTATCGCCTATAGAGTGTGGTAAAGTATAAAAATATATCATAACTTAGGAGTGTTTACATGACTGAAAAGATTGAAGTAGGAAGTGTTGTTACAGGAAAGGTAACGGGAATCCAACCGTACGGAGCGTTTGTTGCAATTGATGAAAATACACAAGGACTAGTTCATATATCTGAAGTTACTCACGGTTTTGTTAAAGATATTAACGAGCATTTAAAAGTAGGAGATGAAGTTTCTGTAAAAGTGCTCTCTATTGATGAAGAAGCAGGCAAGATCGGGTTATCCATCCGTGCTACTCAAGAGGCTCCAGCTCAAACAGAAGCACCGAAGGAGAAAAAAGCACCTCGTCGTCGCCAAGCAGCTGCAGCATTCAAACAAGAGGAAGCACCGCAAGGCTTCAATACTCTTAAAGATAAACTTCAAGAGTGGATCGAACAATCTCAACGCTAAATTTAATTTGTATAATGGAACTGACTGAAAAGTCTAAGTTCGATTCAAAAAAGCAAATGAAGATGAATAACCATTCATCATCATTTGCTTTTTTGTTATTAATGTTTTAATCGGAGTAATCTGCTTGTTAACTCCCGTTTTTTATTTTTCGCAATCTGTATTGGAGATTTTGTCTACTCATTCCCAGTGCTTTAGCCGTTTGAGAAATATTCCCATTATGTTGCGCTAATGCCCTTAGTAAAAAAGAACGTTCGGCATCGTGTAAAAATTGTTCGAGGGTGATTCCTTCCTGTAATGTGTTTAAGTCTGCTGAATAGGTGACAGCGTCCTTTCTAAAGGGAGGTTTGTAACGAATATGATTTGGGAGATGGGAAACTGTGAGCATCTCCTCCTCATGCACAAGATTCATGGCTCCTTCAATGAGATGCTCAAGTTCACGAACATTTCCTGGCCAATCATATGCAAGAAAGTGTTCTAATAATGCTTTATCAACCCCAGTGATATTCATCCCAAACAAATGATTATATTTTTGGATGAAGAATTGTACAAGTTCTGGAATATCGCCTTTTCTTTCCCGCAGGGGGGGAATAAATAAGGACACAACACTAAGGCGATAAAATAAATCCTTTCTCATTCGGCCATTTGTGATGGCATCAATCGGATCCTCGTTAATGGTGGCAATAATTCGAACATCAACCGGTCGATCTTTTGTATCACCGATTCTTCTGACTTTTTTCTCTTGAATCACTCTTAATAGCTTTGCCTGTAAAGAGAGATCAAGGGAATTAATTTCATCTAATAATAAGGTGCCACCTTCCGCTTGTTCAAACAGTCCAGGTCGTTCAACAGCACCTGTAAATGCGCCCTTTTTCGTACCGAATAATATAGCTTCCATTAAGGTCTCTGGGATCGCAGCGCAATTTTGTGTAATCAGTGGGCGTGATGCCCGAATGCTGCCTTGATGGATACTTTGAGCAAAAAGCTCCTTCCCGGTTCCAGTTTCGCCGATGATAAGGATAGTAGAATTTGTTCTTGTTGCTCTTTTACTGGACTCAATTACATCGTTGAATGCTTTATCAGAACCAATTAAGCTTTCAAAGGTAATTTTTGCTTCTCCTTTATTGAAAATATGATCCTGCAGTAACTTTTCAATTTTCGTTACATCCTTTGCAATTTCCATGGCACCAATTAAAGTCTCGCCCTTCATAATCGGATATGAATTATTAATGGTTGTGATTTCCTGTCCTTTATTATTAAAATAAGATTGTCTAATATTGGTAATTTTTTTCTTGTGTTGTAACACTTTTAGCAAAGTGCTTTCTCCGTTTTGATGGAAAGAGAAGACTTCTTGAAGCCGTTTCTCGATTACATCTTCAATATTCATCCCTTCAATTTCACTCATTTTCTTATTGTATATAATTGTTTTACCGTTTGAATCAATCACATGTACCCCTATATCGATTGAGTCAAGAACGGTTTCATATATTTCATAGTTCGGGTCCATCTTTCTTCCTCCCTCCCAGCGATTCTTTTTCTTTATTTTATCTACTGCAAATTAATTTTGCAAAATTGAATTAAAATAGCAAAAAAAATTTGCGTGCAAAAGAACCAAATGGCCTTTATCGTAAGGATAAGATCATGGCATAAAACTTGCATTAGATTAAGATAGTATTTATAAATGATAATAAAAAGGAGTGTTCATTCATGATCGTCGGAGACAAGTCCAAAGCGATAATCGAAAAAACAGATAAATACGGTGCAAATAATTATCATCCCCTTCCAATCGTTGTTTCAAAGGCTGAAGGAGTATGGGTTGAAGATCCTGAGGGGAATAAGTATATGGATATGCTCAGCGCCTATTCTGCTGTTAATCAAGGACATCGCCATCCAGAAATTATTCAAGCATTAAAAGAACAAGCTGATAGGGTCACACTCACTTCTCGTGCCTTTCATAATGATCAGCTTGGACCTTGGTACGAATTGGTGTGTCAGTTAACAAAGAAGGAAATGGCTTTACCGATGAACACGGGGGCAGAAGCGGTAGAAACAGCGGTGAAAGCAGCACGACGTTGGGCTTATGATGTGAAAGGTGTTGCCGAAAATGAAGCAGAGATCATTGCTTGTATCGGCAATTTCCACGGAAGAACCATGACTGCTGTTTCCTTGTCCTCAGAGGATGAATATAAGCGCGGTTTCGGTCCAATGCTTCCGGGAATTAAGCTCATCCCTTACGGAGATTTAGAGGCTTTGAAAAACGCCATTACAAACAATACTGCTGCTTTTCTAATTGAGCCTATACAAGGGGAAGCTGGTATTGTCATTCCGCCAGAAGGCTTTTTGAAAAAGGCATATGAACTATGTAAAGAAAATGATGTTCTGTTTATTGCTGATGAAATTCAAGCTGGACTTGCCCGCTCAGGGAAAATGTTTGCTTGTGAATGGGAAGATGTAGAGCCGGATATGTATATTTTAGGAAAGGCGCTTGGAGGAGGCGTTTTTCCAATCTCGTGTGTCGTAGCCGATAGAGATATTCTTGGTGTCTTCAATCCAGGCTCGCACGGTTCGACATTTGGTGGAAATCCGATGGCTTGTGCTGTCTCCATTGCTTCTTTAAATGTTCTTGTCAAAGAAAACCTGGCCGAAAGATCGTTAAAGCTGGGTGAATATTTTAAAAGTAAGCTAAAGGAAATTGACAATCCAATCATTAAAGAAGTGCGTGGAAGAGGATTGTTTATTGGAGTGGAGCTTCATGAGGAGGCTCGTCCTTATTGTGAGAAATTAAAGGATGAAGGCTTATTATGTAAAGAAACACACGATACTGTCATCCGTTTTGCTCCACCTTTAGTCATTAGTGAGGAAGACTTGGATTGGGCGATTGAACGTATTACGAAAGTGTTAAGTTAAGGAAGTAGAATAAAAACGGGAATATTTGTGAAAAATCCTTGCAAGGAATGCAAGGATTTTTTGCATATCGCTTTTTGTTTGAAATACTTCATCAAACGTCTGTATGTTTGAACATTTCTCCTTGAATTTTAAACATAAATTTTTGCATTACCTACTAAGATGGAAGATAATATTAGTGATAACGAAAGGAGACATGAACATGCAAAATTTCACATATTGGAACCCAACAAAGCTTATATTTGGTCAAGGTCAACTTGTACAGTTGAAAGAGGAAGTTCCAAAATACGGTAGAAAAGTGTTGCTTGTTTATGGAGGTGGCAGCATTAAAAAAAGCGGACTTTACACACAAGTTATCAACTTACTTCAAGAGATTAAAGCAGATATTTTTGAGCTTTCTGGAGTTGAACCGAATCCGCGCATCTCTACAGTTAGAAAAGGGGTGGATGTTTGTAAATCAGAAGGAATTGACTTTATTTTAGCTGTTGGTGGAGGAAGTGTAATTGATTGTACGAAGGCGATAGCTGCTGGTGCGAAATACAATGGTGATCCGTGGGAGCTGGTGACGAAGAAGGCTGTTGCTCATGAAGCTCTACCATTTGGAACAGTTTTAACACTTGCAGCAACTGGTTCAGAAATGAATTCAGGTTCTGTGATTACAAATTGGGAGACGAAGGAGAAATATGGCTGGGGTAGCGCAGTTACTTTTCCGGTATTTTCAATTTTAGATCCGGTTCATACGTATACCGTTCCAAAGGAGCAAACGATATATGGAATCGTTGACATGATGTCTCATGTATTTGAACATTATTTCCATCTACAAGAAAACACGTTATTGCAGGATAGAATGTGCGAATCTTTATTGATTACTGTAATGGAGACGGCTCCACAGCTTTTAGCTGATCTTGAAAATTATGATTTGCGCGCAACGATTTTATATAATGGAACAATGGCCTTGAATGGCATGCTGTCAATGGGCTATCAAGGAGATTGGGCAACGCATAATATTGAGCATGCAGTTTCAGCTGTTTATGATATTCCTCATGGGGGAGGACTTGCGATCCTTTTCCCAAATTGGATGAAGCATAATTTAAAGGTAAAGCCAGAACGCTTTAAGCAGCTTGCTGTTCGCGTATTCGGAGTAGATCCAGAAGGGAAGAGTGCTGAAGAAGCTGGTCTAGAAGGTATTGAGAAGCTGCGTCAGTTCTGGAATAGCATTGGGGCTCCTTCTCGATTAGCTGATTATGATATTGATGACAGCAAACTAGAATTAATGGCGGACAAGGCGATGATCAATGGTGAATTTGGTCGCTTTAAGAAGCTCAATCGCGATGATGTTTTAGCCATTTACCGCGCTTCATTATAAAAGCTTTCTATATAATAAGGAAGAAAAGTGAAAAAAATGCTCAAAATGAAGTGTTTTTCTCACCATTTCTTGATAACGGCGCGCGCTTTCGTTAAAGTATATATGAATATGTATAAGATGGAGGACAACTATGGCACAAGTTCGTTTTGATTATTCCAAGGCATTAAGTTTTTTTGGAGAACATGAAATTACATACTTAAGAGATCTAGTAAAGGTGGCTCACCATTCTTTGCATGAAAAAACAGGAGCAGGTCATGATTTCTTAGGTTGGATTGATCTTCCTGTTGATTATGATAAGGAAGAATTTGCCCGCATTAAAAAATCTGCTGCTAAAATTAAGGCAGATTCAGATGTTTTACTTGTTATTGGGATTGGAGGTTCTTATTTAGGGGCAAGAGCGGCAATCGATATGCTCAAGCACAGTTTTTATAATGTCCTTGAAAAAGAAAAGCGTCAAACACCGCAAATTATTTTTGTCGGCAATAACATCAGCTCTACTTATATGAGAGATGTTATGGATTTATTAGATGGAAAAGATTTTTCGATAAATGTCATTTCAAAATCTGGAACAACGACAGAGCCTGCGATTGCATTTCGTATTTTCCGTAAATTGCTTGAAGAAAAATATGGAATTGATGAAGCAAGAAAACGTATTTATGCAACAACTGATAAAGCGCGTGGAGCCTTAAAGACTCTCGCAACGGAAGAAGGCTATGAATCCTTTGTTATTCCAGATGATGTGGGGGGACGCTATTCAGTTCTAACTGCGGTCGGCTTACTTCCAATTGCAGTAAGTGGAGCCGATATTGATGCAATGATGAAAGGTGCTGCAGATGCACGTGAAGAATATAGTTCATCTGAGCTTGAAAGCAATCAAGCGTATCAATATGCGGCAGTGCGTAATCTCCTTTATAACAAAGGAAAAACGATTGAGATGCTGATCAATTATGAGCCTTCACTACAATATTTTTCAGAATGGTGGAAGCAATTGTTCGGAGAGAGCGAAGGGAAAGATCAAAAAGGTATTTTCCCATCCTCTGCTAATTTCTCAACAGATTTACATTCACTAGGCCAATACGTTCAAGAAGGTCGACGTGATCTGTTTGAAACGATTATCAAAGTTGAAGAGCCTCGTCATGAGCTTACGATTGAGGAAGCGGAAAGCGATTTAGATGGACTCAACTATCTTGCCGGAAAAACAGTTGATTTTGTAAATAATAAAGCATTCGAAGGTACATTGCTTGCCCATACTGACGGTGGCGTACCAAATTTAACGGTAACGATTCCAAAGCTTGACGAGTATACATTCGGATACCTAGCTTACTTTTTTGAGAAAGCATGTGCCATGAGCGGCTATTTATTAGGGGTGAACCCTTTTGATCAACCTGGTGTTGAGGCCTATAAAGTAAATATGTTTGCTCTATTAGGTAAACCTGGCTTCGAAGAAAAGAAAGCAGAGCTTGAAAAAAGATTATAGATGATAAAAAGGAAAAAATTAACGATTTAAACGAAATCCCCTTGGAGAAACTAAGAAAAAGTTTCGAAGGGGGATTTTTTTATGATCGAGATGCCTTCGAGTATAGAAGGAAAAGAATACGATCTAGACGATTTGGAACGGTTGCTTAAGCCAATCGGTTATTCGATAGGAGGGAACTGGGATTACGATCATGGCTTTTTTGATTATAAGATGGATGATAAGGAAGGCTATCAGTTTTTACGAGTACCGTTTCAAGTTATTGAAGGACAGTTAGATTCTTCCGTTTGTACAGTTAAATTAGGTAGGCCTTTTTTACTTTCTCATCAATATGAAGGCGGTATAGATGAAAAAGCTGAGGTCGGAAATATAACCGCCTCCATTAATCAGTTTCAATCTCCAGAAAATAAGGATGCTCCTTTTCCGAGACAGTTCGTTGAAACGGGTCAAATTCTCGTTTCTGAGCTCGAGAGCATTCTTTAACATGTCAAGTTGCTGAAATTACTAAGAGAATATCACTTTCTTTAAGGATAAAAGGATGGGGAGGATTAATAAATGTGTCTCCTCCTCTTTTAATCCCGAACAACAGAGATCCATCCTTGAGCAGCTCTTCGCTTGTTTCAATGAAATTTTTTCCGATAAAAGCCGTTGGCGATTGAAAAACAAAACGACTGCCGTTGAATTGTTCAAGCAACATCATGAGCGCATCGACTTTCTCACTGGAATGAAGGCAGTTTGTCATGACAGTGCTCGTGATTAAATTGGTTTTGATCAATTCATCAGCCCCCGCACGAAGCGCGTTTGCTGCTTGTTCGGAGGTTAATATTTCAGCTACTGTGTAGACCGTTGGATTCAGACCTTTTATGGCTAATAAGGTTAAAATCGTATCCATGTCTGCTTGAAGTTCATCTTTATTTTGGTCTGCTGTAATGAGAACCTTTTTCGTATCGTATATATTTGCTTTTATGAGGATTTGATCACTAGTGGCCCTACCTTTAATAAAATGAACATGGTAATCAGAAAATGGATTGGATTGAAGTGTTTGGTCGATTAAAACAATTAAACCGCTATTTCCGCTATGTAAAAGTTTTTCAATGATTACTCTTGAACGCTCATTCCAACCGATAATAATTTTATGATCTTTTCCTTTAAACATTAATTTCCCCTCAATATAATCATTTTGTCGTTTAACAGTAGAAGATGCTAAAGAAACAAAGTAGGAAGAAACAAAGCCAACCCCCAATAATATTAGTAATATTCCGATCGTTTTTCCTAAAATTGTTTTCGGAACAAAATCTCCATAGCCTACTGTTGAGGCAGTAATGATTGCCCACCAAATACCATTAAATAGTGATGTAAACGTTTCTGGTTCGATTAAATAAGCGAGTAGACCGAATGTGAAAAGCATTACAACGGCAATGAAAAGCAGGCGCAAAAAAAATGGCATTCTAATAAATTGCGAAAAAAAATGATGCGGCATTAATTTCATCACCCCGAAGATTTTGTTATTCTTTTATAGTCTGACCATTTCTTTTCAACGATAAACAAACAGAAAAAAACTGCAGAGCGCTGAAACGCTCTACAGTTTTGATTGCTTTTATTCACCTTTTGCCGCTTGCAGGTCTAATGAAATTTTGATCTTATCTCCTACAAGAACACCGCCGGTTTCAAGTGCAGCGTTCCATGTAAGCCCAAATTCACTACGATTAATACTGCCTTCTACAGCAAAACCAACCTTTTCATTTCCCCATGGATCTTTACCAGTTCCTCCGTAAGTGACTGTAAATGTTTGTGGCTTTGTTGTTTCTTTAATCGTTAAGTCGCCAGTTACATCATATTCACCATCACCTGTCTTTGTAATCGATGTAGCCTTGAAAGCCATTTTTGGAAAGTTTTCTACGTCGAAGAAATCTGCTGAGCGAAGATGTGCATCACGATCATTATTGCGTGTATCAACACTCGCGGTATCGATTGTAAACTCGATAGAGGCAGTTGTTAAGTCAGTTGGATCAGCCTCGATTGAAGCATCGAATTCATTAAAAGAACCTTTTACGTTTGCAAACATCATATGTTTTACTGAAAAGTCTACACTGCTATGTGCTGTGTCTAATGCCCATTTTGTTTTTGTCATTGGTAAATCTCTCCCTTTTTGTATTATCTCAAATCAATTTATCTCAAATTCAAGATGTTTTAACTTAAGATAAATTATATAAGTGAACAACATGATTGTCAATAATAAGAAATAAAAAAACCGATGATTTCATCAGAGAAGGTGCATTCTAATTAGAGAAGACAGATTACGAAAGGAATGATGCGTGTATGAACCAACCGCTTGGCTATTTAAAGGAAATCCTATCAAATTACACAGATCGCTCTGATCTTTGTAAAGAAATATACGTTCTAATAAGACAATATGATTTTACATCGGAAGAATCCTTTGTGCGGGAACTTACAAGCGAGCAAATTGACTATTTAAATAAAATTTTGCCAGATGAAATAAATCACGCGAGAGAAGTAGACGATTCAGAAAGAGTTGAGCAATTAAATGAAATATTTGAACTGCTCTATTAATGGAGAGCTGGAGAATTGAGCGTAATAAAGAGTATTTATTAGGATGCCCCCTTTAGGGGCGTTTGGCATTTTAGCAGATGGATCTATCTACCTTGACCACGAAAAAACTCCCTGAAGCTAAAACACCGACCGAATTGGTGTTGGTTGATTCGCTCAATATTGTATGGTTTATGAAAATGGTGAGTTGTGTAGATTTTTATTTGGTCTTTTTGCCAGTTATATTTTGCTTAATCTGTGCAAATAGGTGCTAGATTTGGCCACTCAACAAGAGTATCATGGTTTAATGTCCGAATAGAGGAAACATACGGACATCTAAAGGAGCAGCATCGGCTTATTGTCCGAATACAGCTTCTATTCGAATACACTAACAATGTACGGTCCGAATAGTCATAGCTATAGGCATTTTCCGCTGAACTTCCCCTGTAGATTTACCTATTTTTTAAACAGAAATAAATGATAAAATGCAAGTAAAGTTGTCTATGCTTCTTGCTTTTTTTGAAATTTTTCATGTGGCTCCAAAGGAAAGATTTAAGCTTAAAAACGGGACAATGTTATTTGTCCCGTTCTTCTCTATCCTCAACATAGGGTTCATGTTCATATGCGGGCAAATCTCCGAATGTTGTCATGATTCCTTCTTCGTCGAGTACTTCTTCGTAACGCTCATGTTGTGAGTTTGGATAAACAGTGATATTTTTACCTTCTATATCATTGCCAACAAAGTTTTCATAGTCCTCAACATAGCCGATGTTTTCTTCAGATTCAACATAAACATCATTATAATGATCTTCCACTTTGACAAAATCGGATGGTGTTTCGGAAGTTCCCCAGCTTTGCACCTCTTGCCACGCATCTTCAGCATCAAAAGCGACGGTTTCATCTTGTTCATCCATGTCAAACTTTCCAAATGGCGGCATTAAAACACCTTCTTCAATGGGGCGCTCATGGGAAGTAATTTGGTCGGGTGTATGCTCGATGCAATAGGTGGTGGTTGGTAATGCTTCTAAGCGCTGGAGGGCAATTTCCTTTCCGCAAATTTCACACTTGCCATATGTACCATGTTCGATCGCTTCAAGTGCCTTCGAAATGTTGCTTAATTCATTTCGGTAATGCTCACTAAGGGCGATATCTTTTTCTCGTTCGTATAGTTCAGTGCCTTCATCGGCAGGATGATTATCGTAACTAGAAAGTTCACCAACCGATTCATGATAATGTCCATCGCGTAAATTAAGATGATCGTTTGTTTCGTATCTATCCTCGAGATCCTTCTTTTGCCTTTCCAACTGTGATTTAAATGTTAAAAGCTGTTCGTTTGATAGCATTTATTAGCAATCCTTTCAATAGCAGATCTATTTTCATCTTAGTATGATTCAATTCCTTCATGTTCATGCAAAAGATAAAGCAAGCGAATAAAAATACAATAATAATGATAGCAGTGTCCATCTTATAAAAAAGGGAATTTGTAAGATCATCTGACAAGGAAAAACAGTGGTTCGAAAAAAAGTTTACAGAAAAAAGAAATGAATTTTTATAAAAAATGTTGAATAATTAATTATTGTGCAATCTGTAATGAGGAATAAAGGTAAAAGCAAAAGTTATTAGAAATCAAGCAAATAAAATGGAGATTATATGTAAATTAACCATTTTTCGTATTTTTTGTTATTGTAAAAAAACATTTAAAATGTTGTGAAGATTAATTATTCCGAAAAGTGAAATAATAAAAATTCCTTCGTTGTCCGAAATTTAATCGAAAATTACAATTACTTTCATTTTTCCCTATATTGCAAAAATTTAAACGTGATAGTATACTTTTGCTAATCATTGCTATTTAGTTATTCTTTTTCCCTCTTTTTGAGGTGAAATTAGTGCAAAAGTCTTGTAGTTAGAGAGAGGAATCTAAAGATAAAGAATGATTGTACTTGCTTTTGTTCTCTCTGAATGACATAGGGAAGGTTTAATCGATACAAAAAATCCAAAGCTAAATAACCGAGAAGATATTAAGTTGAGGTGCAGTTGATGACAGAAAAAACGTTATTGGATGTTAAAGGGCTAAAGACTTATTTTTATTTAGAAGGAAAAAAAGTTGCAAAAGCAGTAGATGGAGTTCATTTTTCTGTAAAACCAGGTGAGACTGTTGCCCTTGTTGGTGAATCGGGGAGTGGTAAGAGTATAACTTCTCTCTCCATTATGAAATTAATTGGAAAGCCAGGGAAAATAGAAGAGGGACAAATTTTATTTAATGGTAAAGATTTAGTGAAGTTTTCGGATAAACAAATGACGCAGGTTCGTGGTAGGGAGATTGGGATGATCTTTCAAGAGCCAATGACTGCGTTAAACCCCGTCTTTACAATTGGCAATCAAATAACGGAAACGCTTATAAGACATAAGAAGGTGTCAAAAGCAGAGGCAGAAAAAAAGGCGATTGACTTGTTGAAGCTTGTCGGATTTCCTCGAGCGGAAGAAACAATGAAGGAATATCCACATCAGCTTTCTGGAGGAATGAGGCAACGGGCGATGATCGCAATTGCGATCTCATGTGATCCTAAACTTTTGATTGCTGACGAGCCAACAACTGCTCTTGATGTAACGATACAAGCGCAAATTCTCGACATTATGGATGAGATGAAGAAGAAATTTAATATGGCCGTATTGCTTATTACTCATGATCTAGGGGTTGTTGCTGAGTATGCGGAAAGGGTCATGGTCATGTACGGAGGTCAAATCGTTGAGCAAACTACGGTGGAAAATCTTTTCTTAAACCCAAAGCATCCATATACAAATGGCTTGCTTGAAAGTTTGCCAAGCCTAGAAAAAGAGGTTGATAGATTAGGTGCGATTAAAGGAATGGTACCTGCTGCACATGAGTTTCCGGCTGGCTGCAGATTTTCTGATCGTTGCCCACATGTGATGGATAAGTGTAAAGCGGCAAATCCTGAACTAGTAACTGTTGAGCCGGGTCATAATGTCCGATGCTATCTGTATGAATAAGGGGGCTAACTAGTGTCAGTAATAGAAAAGGAACTAAAGATAGAGACGGAAAATGATTTTATAGTAGAAGCAAAAAATTTAAAAAAGTACTTTCCGATTAAGGGTGGGGTTCTAAAAAGGACAGTTGGACATGTCAAAGCAGTCGATGATATTTCTTTAAGTATTATACGAGGCGAAACCTTAGGGGTTGTCGGAGAATCGGGATCAGGAAAATCGACACTAGGTCGTGTTATTCTTCGTTTGATGGAACCAACCGAAGGTCAAATTTTGTTTGAAAATGAAGACATTTCTCGATTGTCGAACCGGCAGTTACGTCCGTTTAGAAAGGATATGCAAATTGTATTTCAGGATCCGTTTGCGTCTCTTAATCCAAAGATGAATGTTCAAGAACTAATTGAGGAACCGCTTTTAGTGCAAACATCTTTAGATAAGCACGAGAGAAGAGAAAAGGCGATTAGTCTTTTAGAGAAAGTAGGATTGAGACCTGACTCTCGTTTAAAGTATCCCCATGAGTTTTCCGGAGGTCAAAGGCAAAGAATTAGTATTGCTAGAGCGCTGGCATTAAATCCAAAGTTTATTATATGTGATGAACCAGTTTCAGCTTTAGACGTGTCGATTCAAGCTCAAGTATTAAACTTAATGGCTGATCTACAAGATGAGTTTAATTTAACTTATTTATTTATTGCCCATGATTTAAGTGTAGTTAAACATATTAGTGATCGGGTAGCGGTTATGTATCTTGGGAGAATAGCAGAAATAGCACCGAAGAAAAATCTCTATGATACTCCCTTACATCCATATACAGAGGCTTTATTATCAGCGGTTCCTTCGACGGACGTGCTCAATAAGCGTGAAAAAATTATTTTGAAAGGTGATCTTCCAAGTCCTTCTAATCCTCCATCTGGTTGCGCATTTAGAACGCGATGTCCTAAGGCACATGAAAGATGTGCTCTTGAGCGGCCAGAGCTAATTAATGTAAGCGAAGGACACTATGTTGCTTGTCACTTGTATGAGCAGTAGTTTTAACAGCTTTTTCCATATAAGGAGGTGGTGTGCCCTAGGATTAAGCAAGTCTGTTGATTTTCCAAAATTTAAAAGGGGTGAATGAATTTGAAGTTTAAAAGAAGTTGGTTAATTTTACTTAGCTTTGTTCTCATGCTAGGTATTCTTGCTGCTTGTTCAGGAGGCAGTGATAATACTTCTACTGAGGGTGAGGAAGGAGACAAAGAACAAACAGAAGCAGGTCCTCAAATGGGTGGAACAGTTTACGGTGCGATGGATACAGCGCCATCAGGAAGCTTCAATCCGATTTTTTATGAAGAAGCTTATGAGGCAAACATTCTTGATTTTGTATTTGAAGGGTTAGTTACGCAAAATGACTCGTTAGAATTTATTCCAAATCTCGCAAAAGAGTGGGAATATAATGAGGATCATTCTGAAATTACTTTTAAATTAGAAGAAAACGTAAAGTGGCATGATGGTGAACCGTTTACAGCACATGATGTCGTCTTTACTTATAAAGCGATGTCTGATCCTGCTTATATTGAAGCAGGTGGAGTACGTGCATCTGAATATGCTTCAAGATTAGTAGGGTATACAGAATATAGCGAAGGTCAAACAGATGAATTCCAAGGGGTAGTAGCAGAGGATGATCATACAGTAACATTTAAATTTGCTGAGCCAAATGTTATTGCTCTTTCAGATGCCAGCTTCCCAATTATTCCTGAACATATTTTCAAGGATATCCCAGTCGCAGACATGCCTTCAGCACCAGAATCTCGTCAGCCAGGAAAAGTAATTGGGACTGGTCCATTTAAATTCACGGAAATGGTACAAGGAGAGCAATACGTATTAGAAAAAAATGCTGATTATTGGCAAGGTGAACCATATCTTGACAGCGTTGTCTGGAAGGTTGTCGACCAGGCGGTTATTCTTGGTTTATTGGAAAATGGGGAAATTGATTTCGTTGCGGAACCAAATGGCTTCCAACCAGCAGATTATGAAGCAGTTGAAGCTATGGCGAATGTAGAAATTATTGAACAACCAGACTTTGGTTATCAACTTATGGGAATAATGCATAATCATCGTGCTGCTGGAGATATGACATTAGATCCAAGCAAATGGACTGTAAATGAAAACTTAAAGGATCAAAGAGTGCGCCAAGCGATTGCTTACGCTATTGATCGTCAAGCGATTATTGATGGATTGCTTTATGGAAGAGGAATTGTTCAAAACTCTCCAATTGCAACACAATTCTGGGCTTACGACGATCAAAATCCACCAGCATATGAATATGATCCAGATAAAGCAAATGAACTTTTAGATGAGGCTGGATATGTTGACGTAGATGGAGATGGTTTCCGTGAAGATCCGAATGGGGAAAAATGGGGCTTAAATCTCAACTACCCGTTAGGAAACCAAATTCGTGAGCGCTCTGCTCCAATTATCGAAGAGTTTCTTGAAGAAGTTGGCATAAACATTGACCTTCGCCAGCCGAAGGAAGCGGCCGCTTATTTCGAAGATCTTGAGAAAAATTCACAAGATTGGGATTTATACTTAGTTGGTTGGTCACTAAGCAGTGGCGATCCAAGCCCTGAAGGATTATGGGGTTCAAAAGACTTTTATAACTACTCCCGTTGGAATAATCCAGAAGCAGACAAATTGTTAGCAGAGGCAGTTAAACCACCTGAAGCGTTTGAGCAAGAGTATCGTAAAGAGATTTACAGTAAATGGCAAGTGGAATTTGGGGAAGATTTACCTGCGTTAATTTTATATGCTCAAAATAGCCTTTGGGCACATAACTCACGCATGGAAGGAATTGACGTCTTACCATATCGTTTCCACAATAATCCACATCTATGGTATGTAACGGAGTAAAAAAGTTTTACCAGAAATATGGAAAAGAGCGTTCGGTATGACGCCACGCTCTTTTCTATTTGTGGAAATGGCTGAATGGTTCAACAAAAATTCAGTTGACACTTGTAAAAAGGATGTAAAAACAGCTCTAGAATGGAGGGGGTACATTGTTTCAGTATATCATCAGACGAATCCTTGTTTTCATCCCAATGCTCTTTGTTTTAACAGTCATTGTATTTGCGCTCATGCAAGCAGCTCCTGGTGATGCCTTTACAGGAAAGATTGATCCAACTGTCGATCCAGAGGTGTATGAAAAGCGAAGAGAAGCACTAGGTTTGAATGATCCAATCCATATTCAATATTGGAATTGGGTAAAGGGAGCTGTGCGTGGAGATTTTGGTGATTCGCTGATTTATAAGGGCAGGGCGGTATCAGATTTGATCGCAGAGCGATTTAGTAATACTGTGAATTTAGGGGTTATGACCTTAATTATTACCATTGTAGTGTCGATCCCGATTGGCATTTATTCAGCACGACATCCTTATACGCCTTTAGATTATGGAGCAACAGCTTTTGGCTTTTTTGGACTAGCTACACCGAACTTCTTCTTTGGATTAGTGGCTATTTACATTTTTTCGATTAAGCTCGGATGGCTTCCGGCCCATGGAACTGTTTCAAAACCAGGAATAGAGGGATTTGAGTTGTTTTTTGATAAAATAAAGCATCTCATTTTGCCGAGTATTACATTGGGCTTAGCTGGTACAGCTTCATATATGCGCTATATGCGCTCGGAGGTTCTTGATGTCTTAGGTAGCGACTATATCCGCACAGCGCGAGCAAAAGGGATGACGGAAAATACGGTTCTTTATAAGCATACATTACGCAATGCACTGATACCAATTATTACATTGCTTGGTTTTGAAGTGGGAGTTTTATTGGGTGGTGCAGTCATTACAGAAAGTGTTTTCCAATTTCCTGGACTTGGGACCTTATTTATTACTTCTATAGGAAATCGTGATTATCCTGTGATCATGGCTATCAATTTAATGCTTGGTTTCTTTGTCTTACTTGGCAATTTATTAGCCGACATTTTCTATAGTATTGTTGACCCAAGAATCCGCTACGATTGAGGTGAAATCAATGGAACTTAAACCACAGGAAACGACAAGCACAGGCCCGGAATTGAATAAGAACAAAGTGGAAAAAGGCATGAGTCCTCATCAAATTGCCCTTAAACGTTTCATGAAAAATAAGATAGCTGTGGCAAGTGTTGTGATTCTGCTCATTATTGTTATTGCTGTACTTTGTGCACCGCTTATCACAGATCATAATCCAACTAAATCGAACTTGACCATGATTGAACGTCCACCAAGTGCTGAACACCCATTAGGCAATGATAGCTCGGGTCGAGATAATTTAGCTCGCTTATTATATGGAGGTCGCATTTCTTTAATCGTTGGCTTTAGTGCCATGATTTTTACATTAGTCATTGGCGTAACGCTCGGTTCTATTGCAGGATATTATGGCGGAAAAGTAGATGCGATCATTATGCGTGCTACTGATTTAATGCTTATGCTACCTTTCCTAGTTTTATGTCTTACAGTTGTTGCTATTCTTGAAAAGGTAACGGTTGGAATATTTGTTATGATCATCGCCTTCACCTCATGGCCAAACTTAACAAGGATTATACGGGGAACGTTTTTAACGCTAAGAGAACAGGAATTTATACTTGGTGCCAAGGCAATTGGTGTTAGTGATATTAGAATTATATTTAAGCATTTTATTCCAAACGCAATTGGTCCAATAGTGGTAAATGCAACGTTAATGATGGCAACATATATTATTGTTGAGTCTGCACTTAGCTTTATCGGGTTTGGAATTCCGCAGCCGACACCTAGTTGGGGGAATATGATATCGGAAGCGCAGAGTATTAGGATTTTGAGAAACAGTCCAGAAGCATGGATTCCTCCGGGACTTGCTATACTTACGACCGTACTTTGCATAAATTTTATTGGAGACGGACTTCGCGATGCTTTTGATCCGAAAAGTAATAGACGTTGATAAAAATAACCTACTGACTAAAAAATCAGTAGGTTAAATTTATATTTTGAAGCTAGTAGTTGGGAGCAACGTAGATGGTATTAAACGAGATTAGACCATTCAGAATATAAGCCGCTTCCGTTGCAGCCAGGGCAATCGTATGGATTGCTTAAATAAACAAACTCATTTGCAGGATAGATTAAGAAGCCTCTGCCATAACATTCAGGGCATTTGTTTTCATCCTTCATTTTTGCGACGTGTTTTTCATAACGAGAATTTTTCCACTCATTAAATGCTTCAAGCAGCCCCATTGTTTATCACCTCAATTCTTTCATTTTTCTCCTATAAAGAAGGTGCTGAACGGATAAAAAGCTATTATTTTGAGAACTTTTCTTTTCGTGCAAGCCACTAAGTTAACTAGCTTCAGAATCTCGTATTTCGAAGTCAACCTTTAGGCGATTTACATCTGTGCGTAAATGTCATCGAAAACAAACTTTTTCAGTTTGTAAAGCGGATTATTTTTTGAATTAGCGGTGGGAACGCTTCATTTTGCAATTTCAAACACCATATTGATAAAATAAGCTAGAAGTTTGTTTAATATCGCTTATGTTTTGTTATTTTGGTAAATTTTATACAAAAAATATCTTTAATTTTTTTGTAATCGGTTAGAGAGAACGGGGCGGTTGTTGAGCCACTAATTAATAGGTTATGATGATGTTATATACAATTGTACTATAACAGAAGTCGTATTTTTATTTATTATATGAAAAAAAAGAGTAATCGGCACTATTTTTTGATTTTTTTATAAATTCTAAAAAGTATTGATTATTGAATGGTACCGTGATTTAATAGGAACAGATGAACATATCTGATATGTGATGTCTGAAAAGAGCAAAGGAGGAGAGGAGGATATTAACATGAATGTTGAGAAAATTTCCATTAAAAAGGTTTCAGAATCTGTTGTAGAACAAATTGAAGAAATGATTGTAAACGGTTCCATTCGTTCTGGAGAGAAGCTTCCTTCTGTCAGGGAATTATGTGAGATGTTTGGGGTAGGGAGATCGGCGATTCGTGACGCGATTATTACATTGAAAGGAAAGGGGATTGTTGATGTAAAGCAAGGGGAAGGAACGTATATTTGCCATTTTGATTCTAAAAAATTGTTTAACTTGTCTTTAATCGCTCCAGAATCAAACGATGTGCAGGAGCTGTTTCAAGTGCGTAAGCTGCTGGAGCCAGGAATTGCAGAAATGGCGGCACTGTATCGAACAAAACAGCAAATCGCCGAACTAGAGAAATTCTTTGAGCAAACATCTTCATCAGGCTGGGAAGAGGACTATCAATTCCATATGACGATCGCAAAGGCATCTGCAAATCAAATTATCTATCAATTTATGCAATTTATATCTACCACTACGAAAAGGCATATGATTGACTTCCATCATTTTATACAACAAAACGACCTCATTAATGAAAGAATCACCCGACAGCATAAGGAGATTTTTAAAGCTGTAAACAATTCTGCCCCTCATGAAGCAAAAGAAAAAATGACTGAACATTTAGAATATGTAGAAAAAATAATGAAAAACAGTTTATGGAAAGAATAAGTTCGGAGAAGGAGAGGGATGATTTGATTACTTCGGATCTACTAAATGACCTCCAAATCATTGTAAGTGATGAAAGGGTTGTGAAAGGTCAAAATGGGGATGATTTTTTAGGAAATAGCGGAAGGATCGTTGTTAAGCCTGAGTCAGAAGAAGAAATAACAAAAATCTTACAATACGCGAATGCCCATAATCGGAAAATTTCGATCGCCGCCGGGGGAACAAAGCGTGGTTTTGGAGGCATTACAGAGGCAGAAGATATTGAACTTTCACTTGAAAATTTTAAAGGAATTATGGAGCACACAGTTGGAGATATGACGTTAACGGTCAAATCTGGAACTCCTTTTAAAGAGCTTCAAGCCTATTTAGCGCAGTATAATCAAAAAATTTCTTTAGATCCTTTTTACCCAGAGCGCGCAACAATTGGTGGTATTATTGCTGCAAATGACAGTGGTCCGAAACGCTTAGGTTACGGTTCAGCAAGGGATGCAGTAATCGGATTACGAATTGCTTATCCGAATGGCTCGGTGATTCGCACGGGGGGAAAGGTAGTCAAAAATGTGGCAGGCTATGATATGAATAAACTTTTTATTGGCTCTATGGGGACGATCGGTGTGATAACAGAGGTAACATTAAAACTGCGTCCACTTCCGCAATATGAAAGCGTTATCTTACTTGCGTTTCCAGATGGTCATCATGAGTGGATGAAAAGTTTTGCAGTTGAACTTCTTGATTCAATGATGGAGCCGGTTGCTCTTGAATTATTAAGTCCAACCTTGTCTGAAAACCTTACAGGATGTAGATATTATACAGTTGCTATTAGTTTTGAGGATGTAGAAGCATCCGTTCATTATCAAGAGGAATTTGTAAAAAAATTAAGTTCGTCTTTTGCCAATATCAGTATATTGGAAAAGGAAAAAGCTTGTCAGTTTTGGGAGCATTTTTACAATATTGACCATAAAGAGAGCGAAAAAAATGAGACGAAAGCAACACTAAAGATCGCTGTCATCAATTTAGATGTGATTCGTGTTATTAAGGAATGTGAATATTTAAGTGATATCCATAACTTGAAAATCGAAGGGCATGGAGGATTTGGTCACGGTTTGTGTCATGTTCATTTATCTGGAGCGGTAGAGGATGTAAAAACAGCGATTACGCAATTACGGAAGCTAGCTACTGAATTAAATGGTTATGCTGTTTTGAAATATTTACCGTTAAAACTACGCCAGGAAATCAATGTATGGGGAGAAGAACCTTCCTATTTCTCTTTGTTAAAAGGCATTAAAGAAAAAATAGATCCTAAAAAGATATTGAATCCGGGCCGGTTTGTAGGAGGGATATAAATTGAGTTTAAGAGAAAATGAACTGAAAGGTGAGCCGCCTTGTCATACGAATTCTTTAAGTAATTATTTATGGAGTGATCCACCAGATGAACATAAATGGGCTGATTGTGTCCATTGTGGCTTATGCTTAGAAGCATGCCCAACCTATGAACAAACTGGTCAGGAACAGCATTCGCCACGAGGCCGAGTCCATTTAATTAAATCAGTGGCAGAAGGAAAATTAGTGGTTGATGATGACTTTGCGGACCCTGTATTCGTTTGTTTAGATTGTCGTGCTTGTACAACAGCCTGCCCAGCTGATGTGGACGTAGGGGGCTTAATTGAAGAAGCTAGGGGACAGGTGCGTCAAGCAATGCCTTTAAAAGGATGGAAAGGAATGACAAGCAAATTTTTATTAGAAGGACTGTTTCCTCACCAAAGTCGTCTCCACTCGTTGGGTAGTTTACTTGCATTTTATCAGAAGAGCGGGTTGCAAAAGGTTGTTCGAAAAACAGGTTTAATTAATATGATGCCGAAGCATCTAGTAGAAATGGAAGCAATTATGCCAGCGATTGGTATACCTGTACAAAAGAAATATAAGGAGCAAAAGGTCATTAAGGCTAAAGGAGAGACGAAACGAGAAGTGGCGATGCTGACGGGCTGTATAATGGATATCATGTTTAGTGATATTAATCAATCGACGATTAACGTGCTTACGAAAAATGGCAACGATGTGAGCATTCCTAAAAATCAAACTTGCTGTGGGGCTCTTCATGTCCATGCAGGGGACCGTGAGATGGGGAGAAAGTTAGCAAAGCAAAATATAGAAGCTTTTAAAGATGCGGAGAAGGTGATTACGAATGCGGCGGGTTGTGGATGTATGCTGAAAGAATATCCTGAACTGTTTCGGGAAGAACCAGAATGGCATGAAAAAGCAGAAGAATTTGCACAAAAAGTAGAGGATATTTCAAAATATTTATACGATACAGGGTATGAAAAGCCGAAGGTGGAATTGAATACGCGTATTACCTATCATGATGCGTGTCATTTAGCCCATGGTCAAGGTGTTCGTGAACAACCGAGGGATTTGTTAATCAATATTCCAGGGGTAGAAATGGTTCATATGCCGAATGCTGATCGTTGTTGTGGAAGTGCAGGAGTCTATAATATTACCAATCCTGAAATGGCAGGAGCTGTACTTGAAAGCAAAATGAAAAATGTTCCTGAGGATGTTGAAATGATATCGATGGGCAATCCTGGTTGCATGCTACAAATGGCTGTTGGTGTTGAAAAGTATGGAAGAAATCAAAAAATTGTTCATACAGTTCAACTACTTGATTGGGCTTATCAAAAAGAAGAGAATGAGAGGGGAAATAATGGCGAAAAAGGGTTTGCAAACGACTGACAAGGATATTATAAATCTTGCAAAAATAGTCGGTGAAAAAGAGATTTTATTTAAAAAAGCCGATCTGCTTGCTTATGATTGTGATGGATTCACGATTCATAAGCATCTTCCAAAGGCAGTTGTTTTTCCAAATAGCACAAAAGAAGTGGCTGAAGTGGTCAAATATTGCGATTTGAATCAGTTGCCTTTTCTAGCCCGTGGTGCAGGGACAGGTTTAAGTGGAGGAGCAATACCGTTAAATGGAGAAGTCATCATTAGTTTAGTTAAAATGAAGCGGCTGTTAAGCGTGGACTTGGAAAATAGGCGTGCCGTGGTCGAACCTGGCTTTGTTAACCTTAAATTAACGAATTCGATAGCTGATAAAGGCTATTACTATGCACCAGATCCCTCTAGCCAATATGCTTGTACGATTGGTGGTAATGTTGCGGAAAATGCTGGCGGAGCTCATTGTTTAAAGTATGGCGTGACAACGAACCATATTTTGGGATTAGAGGTTGTCTTGCCGAGCGGAGAAATTATTGATATTAGTACAAATGGTGTTCTTGATCTTCCCGGTTATGATCTATTGGGGCTTTTGACCGGTTCAGAAGGGACGTTAGGAATTGTCACAAAAATTACGGTTCGAATTTTGAAAAATCCAGAAGCAAAGCAAACGGTTCTTGCTTATTTTGACAAGGTGGAAGACGGGAGTCAAGCAGTATCTGATATTATTTCTTCAGGGATTGTCCCTGCTGCTCTTGAAATGATGGATAAGACTGCAATTGAAGGAGTGGAGGCAGCAGCGTTTCCTGTTGGTCATCCGAAGGATATAGAAGCTTTATTATTAATTGAAGTAGATGGGATTTCAGTCGGAATTACCGAGCAGATTAAGCAAATTCTTGAGGTTTGTAAGAAACGTAATGTGCGGGAGGTAAAGGTGGCTCAAAGTGAAGAAGAACGGGGGAGATGGTGGGCAAATCGTAAAACAGGATTTGGTGCGATGGGAGCCATCTCTCCTGATTATCTTGTTCAGGATGGGGTTATCCCACGGAGTCGATTACCAGAGGTTCTTGCGAGAATTAACAAAATAAGTGAAGAAAGCGGACTAAGAATTGCTAATATTTTTCATGCTGGTGATGGGAATTTACACCCGCTCGTCCTCTTTGATGCAAGAAAGTCTGGAGAAATAGAGAAGGCATTAGCTGCAGGAAGTGAGTGCTTACGAGTTTGTGCGGATGTTGGTGGTACAATTACGGGAGAACATGGTGTCGGAATCGAAAAAAGAGAAGAAATGCGCTTTGTGTTCACGGAGCGAGAAATTGCAGCACAGACCGATATTCGTGATGTCTTCAATCCTAAAAACTTGTTGAATGCCGGTAAATTGTTTCCGTCTCCCGGACGCTGTGTAGAGGTAAAAAAAGAAATGAAGAATGCTAGAGAAACCTTTGTCTAATTGTAAGGGCAGACTTATGGACATTAAAACTGAAAGTAAGGTCGTTATAATGCAAAAATGAACCACATCTCGAGTAAAGAGATAAAATATTTAGAAAATTATTGAAAGATGTTTTTCCCCGTGATATTATTTTTTTAGAGATAATATGAAACGATGTTTCGTAATAACAAACAGATAGGAGGATAATAAATGTCTGATTATGTAAAAATTAGAAATTTAAAGGTATCACAGGTTCTTGCTAATTTCATTAATAAGGAAGCGCTACCAGAAAGTCAGGTTGAGGAGGGAGCTTTTTGGGAAGGCTTCGAAAAACTGATTATTGATTTAGCGCCAAGGAATAAAGAATTACTAGCTAAACGTGAGGAAATTCAAGAAAAAATCCATGCTTGGCATAAAGAAAATCAAGAGTTTAAGTTTGAACAATACAAAAGCTTTTTAGAGGAAATCGGTTATTTAGAAAAAGAGGTCGAAGACTACAAAGTAACAACCAATCATGTAGATGATGAGGTTGCGTTGCAGCCTGGCCCACAATTAGTTGTTCCTGTTGATAATGCCCGATATGCCTTAAATGCTGCAAATGCACGGTGGGGAAGTTTATATGACGCTCTTTATGGAACCGATGTTATTAGTGAGGAAGGCGGTGCTGAGCGCAGTGGGGGTTACAACCCGATTAGGGGAGAAAAGGTGATTCGCTTTGCGAGAAATTTCCTCGATAAGGCAGCGCCTCTTTCTAATGCTTTGCATGAGGAGGCTGTGAAATATGCTGTAGTTGATGGTAAGCTGGCTGTAGCGTTAGAGGATGGAAGGGTGACTGGATTAGTAGACCAGTCAAAGCTTATCGGTTATCAAGGAAGTGCTGAAGCACCGTCTGCTATTCTTTTAAAAAATAATCGGCTTCATTTTGAAATCCAGATCGATCCTCATTCTCCGATCGGCAAGTCTGATAAAGCTGGGGTTAAAGATGTGCTTATGGAAGCAGCTTTAACGACGATAATGGACTGTGAGGACTCAGTGGCAGCGGTCGATGCAGAAGATAAGACGCATGTTTATCGCAATTGGCTTGGTTTAATGCGAGGCGATTTAACCGCTACGTTCAAAAAAGGTGAAAAAATGATCACTCGTTCTTTGAATCCAGACCGTTTCTATACTTCTCCAAGTGGTGATGAAATTACTTTAAATGGCCGCTCCATTATGTTTACAAGGAATGTTGGCCATCTTATGACGACAAATGCCATTTTGGGGCCAAATGATGAAGAGATCCCAGAAGGTATAATGGATACGGTTATTACAAGTTTAATAGGAAAGCATACGTTATTAGGCAATGGGAAATATCAGAATAGTGCTAAAGGTTCCATCTATATCGTCAAGCCTAAAATGCATGGATCAGATGAAGTGGCATTTGCCAATGAACTTTTTGATCGAGTTGAGGATTTGCTTGAACTTAAGCGAAATACGTTAAAAATTGGGGTTATGGATGAGGAAAGAAGGACTTCTATTAATTTAAAGAATGCAATTAGTAAAGTTAAAGAACGGATTGTCTTCATCAATACAGGATTTCTTGATCGAACCGGAGACGAAATGCATACCTCTATGGAAGCGGGTGCCATGATTCGTAAAAATGATATGAAGTCAACGGCATGGCTTCAAGGCTATGAAAATTCTAACGTAAATGTCGGATTATCAGTAGGTTTTCAAGGCCATGCCCAAATTGGGAAAGGAATGTGGGCAATCCCTGATCTGATGGCAGAGATGATTAAGCAAAAAGTTGCTCATCCTAAATCGGGTGCAAATACAGCGTGGGTTCCATCTCCAACGGCGGCAACTCTGCATGCCCTTCATTATCATGAAGTTGATGTTATAGCTGTTCAAAATGAGCTTTTAAAAGAGAAAGCGGTGGATTATCGCGATAATATTTTACAAATTCCAGTAGTTGAAAATCCAACATGGACACTAGAAGAAATTCAACAAGAGCTTGATAATAATGCACAAGGAATTTTAGGTTATGTCGTCCGTTGGGTTGAGCAAGGAGTTGGATGTTCAAAGGTTCCCGATATTAATAATATTGGCTTGATGGAAGACCGTGCTACACTGCGAATCTCGAGTCAACATATGGCGAACTGGCTCCATCATGGGATCGTAACAGAAGAGCAGGTTTTAGAGACGCTGAAGCGTATGGCCAAAGTTGTTGATGAACAAAACGCTGGAGATGCGAACTACCGTCCAATGTCCGCTAACTATGATGATTCAGTCGCCTTCCAAGCAGCATGCGATTTGGTTTTTAAGGGGTATGAACAGCCAAGTGGCTATACGGAGCCTATTTTACATCGCCGTCGTGCAGAATTTAAGGCGAAAATAAGAGTTGGAAGTTAAGTAATTGACATAAAAGGGGGCATTCATCATTGAAAGGAATGCCTCTTTTTCTTAGGTAAAGAAGCCCTTTGTTTAAAATGGATGTAAAGGATGAAGAATTAAAGCACACAGCATTTTTTTGACAAATGAGAATCATCCGCCTGCACAAAATGTGAGCAAAAAGTTCGGCAGCCATATTTTTTAATCTTAAGCTTTGCAATATGTTGATGTTGATTTGGATTCATTTTCTCAACCCATGAATGAAAGCAATGTGAATCCAAGTGCTATTTCGTTTAACAAAACCTAATCTTAAAGTTTATCCGGAGGAGTGGAAAAATGAAATTTACACGTTTTTCAGTGGATGCTATTGAATATAAAGGAGTGTTGGTCGAAGACGGCATAAGAGAAATAAAAGGAGATATATTTGCAGACTGGGACTATACAGGAAAGGTTTTTTCAAAGGATGAAGTAAAGCTTCTAGCCCCGCTGATGCCTACTCAAATAATTGGAATTGGTGCGAATTATGTAGCAAGTGTTGATCAATTACCGAATGAACTGCCTGATATTCCGGTTTTCTTTTTTAAGCCAATTTCCTCAGTCATTGGTCCAGAGGACGAGATTATCATTCCAACAGGCTGTGATACTGTAAAATTTGAATCTGAACTTGCGGTGGTGATTGGAAAAAAAGCAAAAGATATTTCAGAAGAAGAGGTTTTTGATTATGTGTTTGGCTATACAGTTGGAAATGATGTCACCGCTCCTGCCTACTTTCACGAAGCGGGTCATTGGACAATTGGAAAGTCATTTGACACCTTTACACCATTAGGACCGTTCATTGAAACGAAAATCGATCCAGTATCATTAAGAGTGAAAGCGCGATTGAACGGGGAAGAAAAACAAAATAGCGGGCAAGAGCTAATGATTATTTCCACCGCAAAAATGATTTCTTATCTTTCCCATGTTATGACGCTACAGCCAGGGGATGTGATTTTAACTGGCAGTCCTGTAGGAGCAGAGTTTGTTCGTGCTGGAGATGTGATAGAATGTGAAATAGAGGAGATTGGTATATTGAGGAATTCTTTTGTGAAAAAAGCGGTCTCGGTCGAGCATTAAGTTATGTAATAATGGCTCTTTTTCCATTTTGAAAAGGAGCCATCGTTACTTCGTATGAAGCGGAGGTGTGAATGGATGGAAAGAGACAATATGGTTAAATCAGTGGGACGAGCACTGGATATTATTAATTTAGTAAGCTCGAAAAAAGGGGGGTTAGGTGTAACAGAAATCGCAAAGCAAGTTGATATTAATAAGAGCTCTGTTTACCGGATTCTTTCAACGTTAGCTCAGTATGGTTATATTGAACAGGATGTCGATACTGGACGTTATAAATTAGGTTATAAATTTCTGGATATTAGTTCAAAACTTTTAGAATCAATTGATATTAGAGCAGAGGCAAGACCTTTCTTATTGGAATTAGAACGGGAAACAAATGAAGTCATTCACTTAGCTGTATGGGACCAGGGCGAGGTTGTATACATTGAAAAACTGGAAGGAAATCAAACATTACGCATGCATTCAAAGGTTGGAAAGCGAGCTCCCATGCATTGTACTTCTGTTGGCAAAGCAATTCTTGCTTACTTACCGTTAAATGTCGTAGAAGATATTATTGAAAGAAAAGGGCTCCCGATCCATACAGAAGCAACGATCACTGAGAAAGAGGCGTTTCTAAAAGAATTAGTTAAAATTAAGCAAAAAGGATACGCTTTGGATTTGGAAGAAAATGAATATGGAATCACTTGCATTGCAGTTCCACTGTTCGACCATTTAGGGAAGGTCATAGCCTCGGTAAGTATTTCCGGACCAACGATAAGGATGACGGCAGCAAGATTGGAACAATTGAAAATAAGAATGAAGGAAGCAGGAGCGAAAATATCAGGAAGATTAGGGTACGTAAATACTGTTTAGGAAACATATGAAATTAACGTTGGTGTTGATTTTGGCTCATCTCATGTGAGGTTTCACACGAGATGAGCCAAAATCATTTTCTCAACAACTTTGTTTAACTATCCATTAAAAAATCTCGAAGCTTTGTTTCACAATGATGAAGCGATTGAGCATCAGGTAAAGGATGGCAGTATGGCTTGGAAAATGTTGCGGGTTTTAAAAATTTACTAATGCTGAGTTTCAGCACTTCAAGTTCAAAAACGAACGTTCATTTGATTTTTACATTTTAAGGAGTAAATGCGGATTATTAAACTTGGTATTGTTCGTTTTAATTAGCGATGGTACATTATGAAATTGGATTCCTACTGTTAATTGTTTTAAACAATGCAATTTGATTGTTGTTTTTCTGTGGAGATTCATAAAAAAGTATAGCAAGCAAATTTTTTTATTTCTCTTCAAAGGTGGACGCTCCTAAGTTGCTATAACTAGAGAGTGTGTTGAACTTTATATAAAAGAGCGATCATATGGATTTTTTGTCGTAATAAAATGAAGTGAATTTTCTAAAAATTATTGAAACTATAGTATAAGTGTGTATAATTTAAGTAAGTATCTCCTGTTATATAACAAATATAATATTGTTATATGACTTTGTTGTCTATTGTGCAACAATTGAAATCATTGTTTTTTATCATCAAACGGAAGGGGAAGTGCTATGAGCACAGGAATGCTTGCTTTTTTATCGCTATTGCCGATTATAGCAGTAGCAATCTTTCTTGTTGGATTAAGATGGCCAGCAAGTAAAGCAATGCCAATTTCTTATTTAGTTGCAATTGGACTTGCGTTATTTGTTTGGAAGGTTCCGGGTGCCAATGTTGCAGCTGCATCATTGCATGGGTTATTTACGGCCGGGACACTATTGTACATTATTTTTGGCGCAATCTTACTGTTAAACACGCTTCAGGAGAGTGGCGGAATTAAAACGATTCGCCAAGGTTTCACTGATATTTCTCCAGATCGACGTATTCAAGTGATCATTGTTGCTTGGTTATTTGGCTCCTTTATAGAAGGATCTGCCGGATTTGGTACACCCGCGGCCGTAGCTGTGCCGCTGATGGTAGGATTAGGATTTCCAGCAATGGCAGCTGTTGTGGCTGGAATGTTAATTCAGAGCACACCTGTATCATTTGGTGCTGTAGGTACTCCAATGTTGGTCGGAGTTCAGTCCGGCTTATCGGCAGATGCAAGTCTTTCCAATGACTTTTTAGCTTTAACGATTGAGATCGCGGGGAAGGTATCTATTCTTCACATGATTGCCGGGACGCTCGTGCCCCTTATCGTTGTTGCATTTATGACAAAATTTTTCGGAAAAAACAAATCTTTTACTGAAGGGTTGAAGATTTGGAAGTTTGCTTTATTCTCAGCTTTTGCGATGACGATTCCATATGTAATCGTTGCTAATACACTTGGTCCAGAATTCCCTTCGATGGTTGGAGGTTTAGTTGGTTTAGCTATTGTGATTTACGCTGCCAAAAAAGGATTATTTATGCCTAAAGAAGATGAAATTTGGGATTTCGAAGAAAAATCCAAATGGGATCCAGAATGGATTGGCAAATTAGAAATGAAAGATATTGCTCATAAAAGTGGAAATATGAGTATGGCGAAAGCATGGACTCCGTATGTTTTAATTGGTCTTTTTCTTGTCTTGACACGTTTGCAATCGCTTCCATTCTTAGAATGGACACAAGCGTGGACTTTAAAATGGGAAAATATTTTCGATTCTGGAATCACAACTAGCTTTCAGCCTCTCTACTCTCCAGGATTTATCTTTATTCTGGTATCTGTCATCACTTACTTCCTCCATGGGATGAACGGAAAAGCCTATGGCAGAGCATGGTCACATTCAGGAAAAACAATGCTGTCAGCTTCAACAGCACTCATTTTTACCGTTCCAATGGTTCAAGTTTTTTTAAATACAGGAGGTGGAGCGGCAGGTTATGAGCGGATGCCGATTGAATTAGCCAACGCTGTGGCAGCATTAACTGGTGATTTTTGGCCGATTTTTGCGACATTTATTGGCGGTTTAGGAGCATTTATTGCTGGTAGCAATACTGTTAGCAATATGATGTTCTCCTTGTTCCAATATGATGTTGGTTCGCAAATTGGTGTTGATCCAACGTGGATCGTTGCACTACAAGCAGTAGGTGGAGCTGCGGGAAATATGATCTGCGTTCATAATGTAGTTGCTGCTTCGGCAGTTGTCGGTCTTGTTGGAAAGGAAGGGACGGTTATACGGAAAACACTCCTTCCGTTTGCATACTACTCCTTGTTTGCTGGTTCGCTCGGATATGCGATCGTCTGGTTCTCTGAAAAAGGTTTAGTTAATATCGGTTCCGTTATTGCGCTCTTAATTGCCATTGGTGCGATTTATATTATTGCAACGAATCAAAGAAGGGCCAATCTATTAGTAAATAATTCTGGAATAAGCACACCTAAATAGAGAGTGGTAAAAGGCGACCTAGGAGTCTATTTACTTCTAGGCCGCACAATGATTTAGAACACGAAATAGGAGGCTTCAGCGAATCGCAGGAGAGGATTTCAATTGCGCGTCATGGCAAGCTTTGTATCAATTTTTGGCAGATATTCAATTTATTAAAAATTCTTCTTAAAATTGCTAAAATTTAGCTTTTGATATTGAAGAACATACTGATCGAGCATCTGACTTAATTGTATTGTATTTTTACTAGATAGACCTTCCTTAATTCCAGTTTGGATCATTTCTTTTCTTAGTGTTTCAATTTTGTAGAAAAGGCTTTCTTCTAAACAGGACCTAGACATGTAAATAACTCCTTAGTAAGTGAAAAATAGTGAAACGAATAAGGATGCCATCTCAAAGTTTGTGATCTCATGCATAATTAAAACCCCTATTTCCTTGATTTCAGGTAATAAAGGGGTCTATTACATTTTAATACAGATTTTAACAGATTGCAGTGATATTTTCCACATCGAAATAAAAAAATTCGAGATATCTCGAATTTTTTTATGGTTTCACAGCAATGTTCGTGTGGAAAAACATTTTTTTGTCGTACTCTAAATGATCTTGTCAAAAAATAGCATATGAAATGGTCTGTATTAAATGGATAATCATTCTACAAGAAAGTGTCTTTTCTTTTCGGTAATAGGATAAAAAACGACAGACGGTTGTGTTATTCGAATATCAGGGATCCCCAAAATGGATGGGACCGCCTGAGGATCATAAAAATTTTCCAAGTCCACCAACTGTAGTGCTTCTGTTGAACAGGCCTCCACACAAGCGGGCAGTAAACCCCGATCTTGTCTAGGATAACACATCTGACATTTGCTAACTTTATTCGTTTCATAATCGAATTGAGGGGCCTCGTAAGGGCATGCTGCTATGCATAGTCTACAGCCTGTACAAAGATTCGAATCAATTAAAACAATTCCATCATGCCGCTTCATAAAAGCATTTTCAGGACAAACTCGAAAGCATTCAGGGCTATTGCAGTGATTGCAGGATAGGGAGAGAAACCCTTGAGATGACTTCGATACTTTGCGCCAACGAACGTTCCTGTCTGTGTGATTTTCATTACGACAAGCAATTTCACAGGAGGTACAGCCAATGCAATGGTCTGCATTAAAAACAAATCCCATTTGTTTAGACATATAATCAACTCATTTCTTCTATGGGTGTTTTAGACTCTTAATACTTACAAAGCAATCATAAAAATGAGTGCTTGATAGTTCTTCTTGTTTTTGCAGTTGTGAGCCAATTAATTGATTGATAGAGTTTTCACCGCTTTGACTGACGAGAACGACATCATGTGGCAGATGTTGATTTTTGCACGCTTTGATGATGATCGTTCCGTTTTCATTGTAAACTTTCACTTTTTCTCCATCGTTAATTCCCAATGACTCTGCTACCTTGCTGTTTATTTCAATAACGGTCTCATCTGGCTTGGGATTTAGCCAGGAGATGAGAGCAAACTGAGAATGTATTTTTAATAATGTTTGAGGGGAGAGCAGTCGAAATGGATATCGTGAGGGCTTCCCCTTTGTTTCCAGCCGCAGTGAATGCAACATGGCTTTCACGTCATCTACTTGTATAAATGAAAAGTGCTTATTCTCTGTTTGATTAGCGAGTCGTGGCTTAGGTCCATCAACTAAACTCGTATACGATTTGAGGCCATACAAAGCTTGCACCTTTTCATTAAGTTCAAGCTCAATCCAATCTTTCGGTTCTAGCTCATAAGGAAATGTGGAAAAACCAGGACGGAGCATGTTTAATTTTGCCGTTAACTCACGGGCAATTTTTAAATCACTTTTCGTTTCGTAAAATGACGGTATTGCTTTTTGATTTATAGAGAGCCAATGATGCCAGTATCCCACATTTAAATCCTCTTCCTCAAAATGACTTGCTGCCGGAAGAACAATGTCTGAATGTTTAGCAGTATTCGTCATAAAAAGGTCAACTGTGACGATCAATTCCAATTCTTTAAATAATTCTTGCCAGACATTAATGTTCATATCCTGTGAAAGTGGACTTCGAGATGCAATCCATAATAATTTAAGAGGAGGATCTTGTAAATTTTTTGCTTCCATCGCAAAGTTTGCACAATTGATCATTCTCGAATTTTTAATAGATGCATGTTTTTTTTCTGGGAAGTTTAATAGATTCATTGGAAAATCTTCATAATTGGAATGTGTAAAATAGACACCCCCATTTGCTATATATAGTCTCTCGGAAATTAATTTTCCGCATTAGCTCTAGTCTTACGACTAGGGCTTTTTATCGTTACACCCCCAATAAGGGATGCGAACAAACTTTCCGTCTTGACAAACGTACGTTCCCCTCACAAT
>NZ_JARGEJ010000130.1:0-1488 GCF_029211245.1 Robertmurraya sp. DFI.2.37
TCAGTTTGTCGACAAAAGGGGTTCGGAATGGTCACATTCCGAACCCCTTTTAATGATTTTCTTAAGTTTTTCCCTATTTTGAGGTATTTTGACCTCTTCTTAATCTCATCTACTAGGCCATTTCTGGACCTCGCCATATCCAGTTGGCCATCTTCTTCAAATTCATGGCAGCGAAAGTAAGCATCGCCTGCATCGACAATTTTTTAAGTCCCCTTAACGTTGTCCAACGCATACCATGCATTTCTTTTGCATCAGCGAATACTCGTTCAATTGTTTCTTTTCGCTTTGCATATATAGGTTTTACATCTTTGTGATGACGAAGATGATCGGCTTCCTCCACATACTCTTGCCAGATATGGCGTGTCACCACTTTTTGGTGTTCCTTACTCTGTGTACACTGTGACAAAAATGGACAAGTGGCACAAATCTGCTTAGGTGATTTGTACTCACGATATCCCTCTTTCGTCGTGGTCGAGTAAGGTAAAATCTCCCCGGCTGGACATATGTAACAATCATAGTGTTCATCATATACGTATTCGTGTTTTCGGAAAAAACCTTCTTTTGTACGTGGTCGTGTATAAGGTAACGCTGGTGTCATTTCGTTCTCGATTAAGTATTTCGTGATGGCAGGTGTTTTATAAGCTGCGTCTGCCGCAACAGCTTCAGGTTTTTCCACTTTCTCAATCACTTGTTCTACTAATGGCTCTAGGATTACGCTATCATGAGTGTTTCCTGGTGTCACAATACTTCCCAGAACAAATCCATTACGGTCAGAAGCCGCATGAAAAGAATAGGCGAACTGCTTAGTGCGTTCGTCTTTCACATAGTAGCCACTCTCAGGATCCGTGGTACTTTCTTTTATTTCCTTTGATTCTTCTTTTTCAAACTTATCTGGCGGGAACGGTTTTTTTCCATGATCTTCACGGTCTTGGTTGATTTCTTCTTGAAGTTGTTCTTGATAAGCACGGGTTTCTTTCCGAACCACTTTTTTCTCGAATTTATGTTTATTCGCACTCGCTTTCACATGAGTGGAGTCGATAAAAACGTGTTCTGCACTAATCAATTTCTTTTCAGCCGCTGTTTTTAGAATTCGATAGAAAATCTGTTCAAATAAATCGGTATCTTTAAAGCGACGTTCATAGTTCTTACCAAAGGTAGAGAAATGAGGGACTTTGTCATAGAAACCATAGCCTAGAAACCAGCGATAAGCCATGTTCGTTTTTAATTCTTCAATCGTTTGACGCATTGAGCGAATACCAAAAGTATATTGAATAAAGGTTAATTTAATTAAAATAACAGGATCAATACTTGGGCGGCCGACTTCAGAGTATGTATCTTTCACCAAATCATAAATGAAGGAGAAATCAATCGCTGCCTCCATTTTTCGGACTAAATGATTTTCAGGCACCAACTGGTCTAAAGCGACCATTTCTACTTGATCACGTTGAATGGAATTATGTTTCGAAAGCATCTTCATCACTCCAAGTA
>NZ_JARGEJ010000131.1:0-1487 GCF_029211245.1 Robertmurraya sp. DFI.2.37
CATCCTTCCGGATGTGCTTATAGACAACTTTGATATTGTCAATTTCGACAAGAGTGCTGACCGTTTTGATATTTATCTTGATGAAAAAAAAGTTCAGCTAAAAGAAGATAAGACCAACCCGGATATCATATCCTATGGTTTTGGTGAGTACCGTACAATCCAAGACTATCCTATTCGTGGTCGCGCCACTTATCTCCATGTTCGTAAACGTAAATGGCTTGACAAGTCTTCCAATGAAATCTTCAGTTATGACTGGGATTTATCCGAATTTGACGGTACACGGCTCAATTCTGAGTTCGTTTCTTTTTTAAAAGAAGGAGATTGAATCTACTCCTGTGAGCATCTGTGTGCTTGCGGAACGTTATGGCGTAAAAGGACAGACTCTTCGTAAACAATACAAGGAGAAAATCAGTGATTACCGGAACTGGGACCAACTCGAACATGCGCATGACTACCTCCTTTATCCTGAAAACATTGGAGAAAACCTTTCTTTGGATGAAACTTGCCTGAGCAATGGAGATGTTTATACGATTCTGACCAATAAAGCAGCCAAAGGCCGTAAGGGGGCTTTAGTTGCAATGGTTCGTGGAGTGGCCACAGATGCGGTAAGCGGAATCTTGCGCAGGCTTCCGCACCGGAAACGGCTGTCTGTCAAGACTGTCACTACAGATTTATCTTCAGCCATGATGCTGACGGTCAGAAAGGTGTTTCCTGCCGCAAAGCTGATCAATGACCGTTTTCATGTACAGCAGCTCATGTCTGAAGCTGTAGACCAGTTAAGAATACGCTATCGGTGGAAAGTACTTGATGCGGAAAATCAGGCTATCAGGGAGCACCGTCAAAAGAAGAAAGAAGCAAAGAGTAAGGCGGAAAGGGAGAGTATAGGGAAATGGGAGCCTGAAAGAATGGAGAACGGAGAAACCCTGCCACAGATAGTAAGCAGAAGCAAGCATATTATACTGAAACACTGGAGCAAATGGAATGAACAGCAAAAGACCAGGGCTGCCATTCTCTTTGATAAATTCCCCAAGCTTCTGGAAGGATACAGCCTTAGCATGAAACTGACAGACATCTTCAACAAGAAGTCAGGTCCCGATGAAGCAAGGCTAAATCTCGCAAGATGGTACAATGAAGTGGAAAAGTTTGACTATATGGAGTTCAACAAGGTACTTGATACCTTTTCAAACCATAGTACGACCATCATAAATTATTTTGAAGAACGATTGACAAATGCTTCAGCGGAGTCGTTCAATGCTAAAATCAAAGCTTTTCGAAGCCAGTTAAGAGGGGTGGCTGATCTGAAGTTCTTCATGTTCAGACTGGCTAGGCTATACGCTTAAAAGAAAGCTTGCCAACCCGGAAAATCCGCTGACCCAAAAATCATGTGGCATACTAAAATTTCACATTTATTTTTTTCCCTTTATAAAGCACTGTCTTTTCACTTCCATCCGGCATTCGAACTGTAAATTTCCGCTCATCCAGCATCC
>NZ_JARGEJ010000132.1:0-1472 GCF_029211245.1 Robertmurraya sp. DFI.2.37
TTAATATGGTACCTGTAGTTAAGACACTCAAAAAAAGAGTGTTTTATCTACAGGTATTTTTTAATATACTTGAATTTCAAGATATGGGGATTAGGTGAGACAACATGAGTAAGATTACATTTTCAGCTAAAGAGATTAAAGCACTACAACAGAATCCAAATGTTCAACGTGTTAGTGAAAAAGCTATTACATATACTGACACCTTTAAAAATAGATTTATGGATGAGTATCTGTCCGGCAAACTTCCGCGTCAAATTTTTATGGAGAACGGCTTCGATATTGAGATTATAGGGCAAAGTAGAATAGAACAAGCTGCTTGTAGGTGGAAGAGGGCATATGAAAAGAATGGATTAATCGGTCTTACAGATTCAAGGAAAGTAAGTTCGGGCAGACCATTAAAACGAGAGCTAACCCCTTCTGAGGTGATCGAGAGACAGGAAGCAAGAATTAAGCTACTCGAGGGGCAGGTAGAGCTATTAAAAAAGCTAGAAGTGACAGAAAGGAGGCTGCTAAACGCAAGAGAAAATCTAGAACCGAGTAAAGTATATCAGTTGATTTATGAGACCATTGACAAGAATCGTTTTAAAGGAATGACCTCGTATTTTTGTCAGCTATTAGATGTATCCCGTTCGGGCTATTATAGCTACTTAAAGGCATCCAGCAGCCGAGAAGCAAGAGAACGATTAGACCAAGAGGCAAAAAAGATTATATTAAAGGCATTTAATCATCGAGGATATAAGAAAGGGTCACGTTCTATAAAAATGATACTAGAAAAGGACTATGGTATTATCTATAGTCGTAAAAAGATACAGAGAATCATGAGGAAATATGGCATTGTCTGCCCACATAGAAGACCGAATCCTTATAAAAAGATTGCTAAAGCAACTAAGGAGCATCAGGTCGTTCCAAATAAATTAAACAGAGAGTTCAAGCAAGGCGTTCCAGGAAAAGTATTATTAACGGATATTACTTATTTGCCATATAACGGGAATTGTATGGCTTATTTGTCGACCGTAAAAGATGCCTCCACTAACGAAATCTTAGCTTATCATGTTTCCGATCGGGTTACTTTAGACATCGCAACTAAGACTATACAGAAATTAATGAACAACAAGAAAGTGACTCTACATCCAGAAGCCTTCATCCATTCCGATCAAGGAAGTCATTACACTAGTCCAAGATATCAAAAGTTATTAAATAAGTATGGTCTTGGACAATCTATGTCTCGCAGAGGAAACTGTTGGGATAATGCTCCTCAAGAGTCATTCTTTGGGCATCTAAAAGATGATGTTGATTATAAATCGGCTAAAACGTTGAAAGAATTGAAGGCAAAAATAAATCATTATATGGTTTACTATAACAATTATCGATATCAGTGGAATCTAAAAAAGATGACCCCTATCCAATATAGGAATCACCTTCTAGTTGCTTAAGCTCTTTTCTATAGTGTCCTTGACATAGGTGCCAGTTTA
>NZ_JARGEJ010000134.1:0-1395 GCF_029211245.1 Robertmurraya sp. DFI.2.37
TTTTCTTTTGATCGTATATTGTTATACCAGTAAATATAATCTTCTATTTTTCTTTTTAAATCTTCATAGCTTACTAGTTTTTCCCCGTAATACATCTCTTGCTTTAAAATGCTAAAGAAATTCTCCATTGACGCATTGTCTGCGCAGGTTGCCTTACGTGACATGCTTTGGAATACTTTATTTTTCTTTAACTTTTTCACCCATTGGTTGTGCTGATAATGCCATCCTTGATCCGAATGAATGATAGTACGGTAGGTTGCGTGATTCTTTATAATCTCAATCGTTTCTTCTAAAGGTTCCATCACAAGATCTAATGTTGGTCGTTTATTGATTCCAAAAGAAGTAATTTCTCCATTATAAAGGTCAAGGATAGGGCTTAAATACAACTTCTCTTCTCCTAGACATTTGAATTCTGTAATATCAGTTACTAATTTTTGAAGAGGAATAGGTGTATTAAAACGACGGGATAGACGGTTTTTCGCTACTTTACCAACCTTCCCCTTATAGGAATTATATTTCCGAGATTTCCGCATGAATTTTACACATTTTAATCCTAGTTCCCGCATAAGTCGATACACTTTTTTATGATTAACACAATATCCTAATTTCTTTAATTCCTTTGTGATTCGTTTATAACCATAGCGTTCATGAAACTTCTTAAATAGTTGAGTGATGAGTTCTTTTGGTTCCGAGTCCGGATCTTCTTTCCCTAAATTTTTTACATGATAATGATAGGTTGCTTCAGGAATGCTCACAACAAGGAAAATATCCTTTAATCGGAATCCTTCTTCTTTGAGTTCGAATGCCAATTTTGCTTGTGCTTTTCGGGAAAGACATTCGGATTTTCCCGAAAAGCTCTCAGCTTTTTTAAGTAAGCAATTTCTAATCTCAATAGTTCATTCTCACGTTCTAACTCTGCTTCACGTGTTAACTTATTTTCTTCCTTTTTTGTTTGTTTATTGGTGTTAGGTTTCTTAGACATAGAAGGTCTCCCCTTTGGTTTTGGTTTTAGGCCTTCTACTCCTTGTTCATTAAACTCTTTCATCCAGCGATTAATTAAAGAAGGATTGTTTAATTTAAATTGATTAGCAGTTTCCAGATAAGAAGCGCCTGTCTTTTTCATAAATTGTATCGTATCCAGTTTAAATTGAATAGAGTATGCTTCCTTACCTTTTCGTCTTTTTAACCCCTCCATACCTTGAGTTTTATATGCTTTTACCCAATTTTTTAAAGGTGTCACAGACGGCAAGTTATATTTTCTAGCCAATCGTTTGTATCCAAGATTTCCATTCAAATATTCGGTAACAATCTTTATTTTAAATTCCTCACTATATTTGGCCATAATAATACCCCCAGAAGTTAGATTTATTACTCTAACTTCTGGGGGTCGGTACC
>NZ_JARGEJ010000135.1:0-1348 GCF_029211245.1 Robertmurraya sp. DFI.2.37
ATGAGCGCCGTGATGCCTTCAAGCATATCCACAGCTTCTCTTTCTATATTCTCCTGTTGTGCCGGGAGAACAGGCGGTTCCATGGTTTCTTCTGTCTCTCCCTGTACGCTACCATGCAGCATGGCCTTTACCTGGTCCGGAGATATCTTTCTGACACCACGTCCGGTCAGCTCCTTGCATGCCGTGACAATGTCCGTTCCGGAAAATCCATTTTTTCGGGCATAGTCCAGCAACAGAACAAACGTCCTGTTGTCCTCCTTGAAATGGATGTCATACAGCCTTCTCAGTTCTTCCGGTGCTCTTTGCCAAACCACAGAGTGGGGCAATGCCCCCGGTTTACGGGAAAGTGTACGCAAATAGTGCTCCAGCTTGATGCACCAGTCTCCACCGCAATAACTGCGTTGATGAGAGGCCACTTTCTCCTTCCCGTGCAGGATGACGATTTTTTCACTATAAACCTTGACATGTACTTTTTCTCCCACAAGAGAATCAGGTACGGAATAATGAACATTTTTCATGCTGATAGTTGACCATTTATCCACAATGTACTCATAGACCTCAAAACAGCCCAGATTACCGGGAAAAGGCTTCAGCGATGACAGGTCAGCTTCCAGACGTGATGTTTTCTCCGCTGTTGAAAGACTGCCTTGCTCGTTGTTGACCTGCATACATACCCGGTTTAAATGCTCCTGGGCAGAATGTATATCACCAAAATGGTCTGTCAGGCAGAAAGCTTTCCTTCTGACATATTCCACGCTGCGCTCCACATGTCCTTTCTCCCATCCGGCCCGTACATTACAGAAACGGTACTCAAAACAATAGAAACCGGACATCTTCATCAAAGCTTCTGTAGGTTTCTTATCACCACCGACAAAGCTCTTGACGGCTACACGCATATTGTCATAGACCATCATGGCGGGGACACCATGTATATCCCTGAAAAAGTTACGGTGGGATTCCATGAAGGCAAGCGTATTCTGATGCCTGAAAAGATAGGCGTATCTGCCATTGCTATGCCCGAAAGTGAATACGGCCAGATAAAACTTGGTTTTGACGCCGTCAATAAAAAGAAGAACTTCACCCCAGTCAAACTCGGCAATGCATCCAGGCTCATAGAACAACCGGATAAAGGCTTCGCTCTTTTTCTTCTCTTTGTATGACTCTATATTTTTATATAACTGCATACTGTGGCGTAACTGATGGTGTATCCTTGAGATAACAGAAACTGGTGGATATCCTTTTTCAACATGCGCTGTTTGCGAAGTCCGGTAGCTATCTTAACGGCATTCTTCTTCAGGCAAAATCCTATCTTATCCTTAATCTCTTGTGTGAGCCGGCGAGGACGGCG
>NZ_JARGEJ010000136.1:0-1239 GCF_029211245.1 Robertmurraya sp. DFI.2.37
ATACGGATACAGTCCTTCAAGCGTATACCCTCATTGAATGCCTTGAACGAGAGGTGTTCGATGAACGATATGCCGTCTATCTGTATATTATTGACCTTTGCACCGAACTCGACGGACTTGTTTTCCTTGCCTCTGACGATGGGACGTACATAATGACGGTCAATGCTGACGATGCGGTCACTGACTTTCCGCCCTTCAAACATTTCCTTTTCTTGTACAAGCACCTTTCTGATGATGGAAAGACGCTTATGATAATCCTGGGTATATCGGAGTAAAGCACCGTACTCGCTATGGATCCCATCCCTTTGACTGAGGAGCTTTTCAAGAAGCTTGATCATACGGCGCTTAAGCATTCTTGTCCTTGAAGCTCTCCTCTTTCTTTTCTTGCAGTAGGACAGATAGGATTCCGCCACATTCCTGTATTTGTTGCGCGGACGCCTTATGCCCAGCTCCCTGCAATGCCGGCATATATGCCTGTAGAGCCATTCGAGGCTTTCCCAAAGGAGTTTCATGTCCGTAGGAAAACGCATGTGGCTTTCATAGCATGTGGCATCGGTCATGCAGACGTGAAGGTTATCAAGATAAGGTTTCCAGTGTGAAGCCAGGAGCTCCTGGAAAGAATCAATGTCAAGGCGGGATGCTATCTCATTACGGATGGCACTGACTATCTTGAAGTTGGTTATGGGAAGGGACGGGGGAATCATAATTCCACAGAAAATCTGGTAGTGTATGTTCCCGTTCAGATGTTCCACCAGTTGCCTGTCTGAGAAGCCGGTGTATGCCTTCAGGACCATAAGGGCGATCTTTGCGGAAGGACTGAATCTGTTCCTGCGTCCCAGGCGCCGGTCCGACAGGCCGGCGGCTTTTGCCATACATTCAAACGGAAAGACCGAATGAAGCTTGCCAAGCTCACTCTCATTAAAACTCTTGCGGTATTTTTCCAGAATATCAAATTCTGTAAAACCCAAAGTAGGGTGAATTTCTGAAATATTCACTATCTTTGCCATATCTTATTAGTTTGGATATTTCCCCCGTTTTGGCCGTCAAATCTTATTTTCGGGGGAATACCTAAAGATACAAAAAAGCCAACTAATTCGCAATACTTTGTGTATGAATTAGTTGGCTGATTTTGTAATATTTAATGAATGTCCCTAGGTAGAATTAAAATAAAAGTCCGAACTTGGGAAAGTCCGGACTTTTATTTCTATAATCATATAAAGATTAAATGATGTATTGTGA
>NZ_JARGEJ010000137.1:0-1225 GCF_029211245.1 Robertmurraya sp. DFI.2.37
TGGTTTACTATAACAACTATCGATATCAGTGGGACTTAAAAAAGATGACCCCTATTCAATATAGGAATCATCTTCTAGTTGCTTAATCTCTTTTTTTATTGTGTCCTTGACATAGGTGCCAGTTTAATGTGTCCATGCTACTTTTATATTTAGGAGGTGTGGGTTGTTTGAGTTTTGTAACTGTGGGAAAGTGAAATGTGAGCCATGCCTGCCAAGTAAGATTATAAAATATCGATTTGAACAAGTAATGCAAGAAGTAATTGCAGTAATAATTGAATTGATATTGCTACATCAGTATCAGTTGTTGTTACTTCAATATCACGAGAATTTTCGATGCAGATTGTTTGACGGTTTACTTGTTGCATTGAAGAGAACTGGAGTAAGTCTTGTGTTACTGCTTCTGCTTGCTCACTATCTGCAATCGTGATGTTAATTACAATCGCAATCGCAATTTGGATAGCCACTTGTAGAGAAACTGCTACTTGAGTATCAGTTGTTGTAACTTTAATATCGCAGCTGTCTTTAATAATAATTTTTTCGTTAGATCTTTGTTCAATATCAGAAATCTGGTCGAAATTTTGGAGAACTTGATTATCATCATAATTTGAAGATGGGAAATGGCTAGTTGGATCAAGTGCGTTCCACTTTTTGAAATCTCCTCCTACTCCACATTGGCAAGTGTCATAGCCGCATTTATTACATGATTTTTTATGGTATCTGTGATCGTATCTGTCATCTCGCACATCGCGTGCATATTCTGTTCTTTCACCTAACATTTATATCTCTCCTTTACCTTTTAATTTTTCTTTCTTAATCTGTCCCTTAAAGTTGTTCGGGTTTTCTTTGGTTTTTCGCCTTTTGCCTGGACAGTATTTTCATTTGTTTCTTTCGTCTTGTTTACGAATTCATTTACTTGTTTTTCTAGGTCCTGATAAAGTTTTCTAATATGCTCTTTTTCATCATCCGAAAGCTCCCTTAACTTAAGGTCTTCCTTATTCTTCTTGAACACGTCTTTAACGTGTAATCCAAGAAGTGATTTAGAAAGTTCTTGCAAATTTTGATTCATATCTCCCAACCATCTCACCCCCTTGAGCACTTAATAGTCTCTCGGAAATTAATTTTCCGCATTAGCTCTAGTCTTACGACTAGGGCTTTTTATCGTTACACCCCCAATAAGGGATGCGAACAAACTTTCCGTCTTGACAAACGTACGTTCCCCTCACAA
>NZ_JARGEJ010000138.1:0-1220 GCF_029211245.1 Robertmurraya sp. DFI.2.37
TGGATTGTCAACACTAAACTAGACAGTTTTCTTAAGGTGTGTAAGTTTGTATTCCACTGGACTTAAATAATCTAAAGTACCATGGATACGTAGGTGGTTAAACCAGTGTACATAGTCTGTAAACTCTCTGTGTAACTCTTCTAAGCTATCAAAATTTTGTTTCCTTACAAACTCTGTTTTAATGATTTTGAATGTTGCTTCTGCTACTGCATTATCATATGGACAACCCTTCAAACTTAGAGATCGCTTGATTTTAAACGTTTCTAGCGCCTCATCAATGACCTGGTTCTTAAACTCTCTTCCTCGGTCAGTATGGAACATTTGAATCGTATGCAAATTACCTTTAATTGACGATAGAGCCCGATAAACTAGTAGAGCATCTTTGTTCTCACCTGTGCTAAAGCCAACGATTTCCCGATTATAGAGATCAACAAATACACATATGTAATGCCACTTTTTACCGACCCTTACATACGTTAGGTCACTGACCACGACAGCCAGCTCTTCCTCTTGTATGAATTCACGATTTAACTCATTCGCTTGATTACTTTCATTTGGTTTATCCTTATGTGGTTTGAATTGAGCCACAGTATAAGCTGAAACAAGCCCTTGTTCGTTCATGATTCTACCGATACGACGACGAGAAACCAATTTCCCTCGTTTCTTAAGCTCATGTTTTATCTTTCTCGTACCATAATTTTGGCGGCTTTGATGAAAAATTTCAATGATATCCGAAGTTAGATCATCTTCATTCTTTCGTTCTTTTGCTTCATAATAATACGTACTTCTTGAGAGTTGTAGGACTTTGCACATTGCTGATATCGAGTATTTGTGCTGGTTGTTCTTAATCACATTTACTTTCGTCCTAGTATCAGCGCGGCTTGCTTTAAAATATCATTCTCCATCTCTAATTGCTTATTACGTTTCCTAAGTTCCTGCAGCTCTTTCTGTTCGGGGCTGAGGTTATCCTTTTCTTTAAAGGAACCAGAGGACTTACTTTGATTAATCCACTTATCAAGTGAAGAAGGGGTTAATTCGTATTCACGGATAATGTCTTTGCGAGGCTTTCCATTCTGATATAGCTGCACGATCTGTTGTTTAAATTCTTCGGTAAATGTTCGACGTACTTTTCTTGTCATGTAGATTCTCCTCATAACTGATTAGTATAGTTCATTCTACTTGACCTTAAAATTTCTGTCTAACTAAGTGTAGCCGATCCA
>NZ_JARGEJ010000139.1:0-1180 GCF_029211245.1 Robertmurraya sp. DFI.2.37
ATGTTGATAATGCCAACCTTGATCCGAATGAATGGTGGTGCGATATTCTGCTTCATTTGTAATGGTTCCTAATGCTTCAATTAATGGCTCTAGAACGAAGTCTAATGTTGGTCTGTTAGATAGACCAAAAGATATAATTTCGCCGTTGTATAAATCCATAATGGGACTTAAATATAGTTTCTGATTTTCAGTACATTTGAATTCGGTCACATCTGTTACTAGTTTTTGGAGACGGATAGATGTATTGAATCTACGATTCAAGCGGTTTTTGGCTACTTTACCAATCGTGCCTTTATACGATTTATAACGAGATTTACGTGTGAATTTTACACATTTCAATCCCAGTTCACTCATTATTCGTTGAACTTTTTTATGGTTAATGATATAACCTTGACCTCTTAACTCTAAACAAATGCGACGATACCCGTATCTACCCTCGTGCTTTTGAAAAATTTCAGTAATTATTTCCTTCCATTCTCTATCTGGATCTTCTTTCTGTAATTGCTTCACATGGTAATAATAAGTTGCCTCTGGAATCCCCACTATTTCTAAAACATCTTTTAATTTGAATCCTTCTTCTTTGAGTTCGAATGCCAACGCTGTTTGTGCTTTTCGAGGGAGGCATTCGGATTTTCTTGAAAAGCTTTTAACTTTTTTAAATAGGCATTCTCTAAACGTAGAAGTTCATTTTCTCGTTCTAATCGTTCTTCACGAGATAACTCTTTTTCTTGTTTTGGCAATTTTGCTTTATGATTTTTAGACATAGAAGGCCGTCCTTTCACTTTATCCTGCAGGCCTTCTATCCCTTTCTCCAAAAAGGTTCTATACCAATGGGTAATCAATGAAGGATTGTTCATCTTAAAGATAATCGCAGTATCTTGGTAAGAAGCACCTGTGTGTTTCATAAAGTTTAATACATCTAACTTAAATTTGACAGAGTAAACTTGTTTAGAATGCTTCCTACGTAGTCCGTCTTCTCCAAATTCTTTATAAGCACGAACCCATCTTCTGACTTGAGATTCAGCAGGAATACCATATTTTTGGGCTAATAAGTAATATCCTAGTTTGCCCCTTAGATATTCCATTACAATTTTTAATTTAAATTCTTCACTATATTTTGCCATACAAAAACACCCCAGAGGTTAGATTTTTAACTCTAACTTCTGGGGTGCAGTACCTA
>NZ_JARGEJ010000014.1:0-103151 GCF_029211245.1 Robertmurraya sp. DFI.2.37
GCTGAAAATGTAATCTTACTCATGTTGTCTCACCTAATCCCCATATCTTGAAATTCAAGTATATTAAAAAATACCTGTAGATAAAACACTCTTTTTTTGAGTGTCTTAACTACAGGTACCATATTAAGTTTTGAGCTTTCTTTTTTTATTCTGTCAAGAATGTACCTTCTTTCTTGTCATTTTTAAATGTCGTTATTTATGACAATCTGTGCTCTGCTTCCCATGATAGTGCCTACATGGATCCCTCCAATAGCCAATACGAAAAGTTGTTTTTAACTTTTTCTTTAGCCGCTCCTTACAGGAGGTAGCGGGTAGTAAAAATTAAAGATTCTTCTTGTTGATCTCCTCATTTTTACTTTTTAAGAACTCCTGAAATTCTTCTTTTGTTCTCTCAGATTGCATTGCTGTAAAGACTAATTCAAGCCATTCCTTTGAAAGAATATACTCATTATTTTTCATAGCAACCTCCAAACTTATTATTTTCAATAGTCTAAAGTTCCTTTCATGATTCTCTTTGTTGTGGCAGCTACCATTGTTATAAATGGAAACAACATAACTATTTACCATATCATTCTCTAAATCTAAATCAAATTTGTCGGTCGTATAAATTTTTTTAAAAGATAAGACTATCGGCAATAATTTTTCAATCATTTTGTTAAGCGTAATGAGCCAAAAGTAAAAGCCATTTTATCAACAATACCGTTTCAACAAAATCAAAGATAAGTTGCAATAAGCTGCTAAAATACTGATGTTCACAAAAACGTCAAAACTTTGTTTCATATTTGTGAATAATTGCACAAACTTATATTTTTTTAAAAGTATAAGTGATAATCTTATCACAGGAAGAAATTATCATATATTCATCATTTATACCTTAGTAAGGGGAGATTATTATGTTAGGCAAATTATTAAGAGAGAATAACATCGTTGCAGGAATATTAACAGTGGTCCGCATATATTTAGGCTGGGCTTGGATGTCAGCAGGGTGGGGAAAATTAACTGGTGGTTTTGATGCAAGCGGGTTTTTAAATGGTGCGGTTGCAAACCCAGTAATGGGTCCAGATGGAACAGCAGTATATAGCGGTTGGGTAGCTTTTCTTGAAAGTTTCGCCCTTCCGAATGCAGGACTATTTAATTTCTTAATTCCAATGGGTGAATTTCTCGTAGGATTAGGGCTTATTCTTGGTTGCTTAACAACAGCAGCAGCATTTTTTGCCTTAGTTATGAACTTCTCATTTATGTTATCTGGGACAGTATCTCATAATCCTACAGACATTATGATGGGCGTATTTATTGCAGCTGCTGGCTACAATGCTGGTAAATACGGTTTAGATCGCTATGTATTACCGTATCTTCGTAAATTAACAGGGAAAGGCAAAAACGAAGCAGGGCAAACGATGTCTGCTTAAATCAGAGAAGAGGGCAGTGAGACTTGGTTTCACTGCCTTTTCTCGAAATAAAGACATTATGGAGCAGAACTACTGGGATTCCTTGTGAGGATTCTTATTAAGCTTATCTGTCACATTTCTCATATGTCCCGGTTAGTATCCTGTTATTAATTCTTTCATATTGGAATCAAGCAAACGATAAAATTCAGATGAAATAAGGCTATATTAGTGATGTTAAAAAGATACCTTGACAAAAAATTTAAAAAGATGCTACACTAAAAACAACTATTATGTAATGCAAGTTAGCTTTTTTTTGACCAGCTATTATGCTATACCATATAGTTTTATTTTTTATTTTACTATCTTGTATTGCAAACTAGTGAAGAAAGGAGTATGCCAATGTCAATCAGAAGCCAGTTATTAAAAGGGATATTAGATGGGTGTGTATTGGCTGTCATAGAAAAGGAACCTGTGTACGGTTACGAGCTTTCGCAAAAATTATTTCATATTGGCTTAGCTGATGTTAGCGAGGGGACGATCTATCCGATCTTATTAAGGCTTCAAAAAAATGGCTTAATTAGAGGAGAAATGCGTCCTTCTGATTCTGGACCGAACCGCAAATATTATTTTTTGACGGAAGAAGGGCAAAAGGCATTAAAACAAATAATCAAAGAATGGAGTCAATTATCAAAACCAGTCAATGAATTGCTGTTAGGGGGAGGAAGTCAATTATGAATGTTAAGGCATTAATTGAAGAGAACAATCGCAAAAGAGAATTATTAACTCCAGAAAATGAAGCATATTATAGTGATTTACTAATCTATATTCGACTTAAGTTCAGACTTTCTGAACAGCATACAGAAGAAGTGTTAATGGAATTGCTCGATCATCTCCTTGAAGGACAGCGGATAGGGAAAACAGGAAAAGATATATTTGGTGATGACTTAAAGGGGTATGCAGATGAAATTATCGAGCAGCTTCCAAAATCGAAGAAACGAGAACTGTTCCCGTTCATTGGTGGGATTATTGCCAATATTATTGGTTGGGTTCTTATTATTAGAGGGTTTCTTTTCTTAATATTGTCACCATTTACAGAAGTTAATTCAACAGTATATCCGGTTACGGTTATTGTGGTTGCGTTCGTTATAGCTGCATTTGTGACTGTGACGATAATGTATATTATTAAATCTATAGAAGGCACTTTGTTTAAAGAAAAGCAAAGTAAATGGAAAGAAATGATTAAAGTTGGCCTCACCGGAGCCATTGGCATGGCTTCTATCTTACTAATAGTCAAGTTTCTACCAAAAATTGGACCTTCATTTGAATTTTCATGGTGGGCATCTTTGCTTACTGGATTCGTAATTTTAGCAAGTATTTATGTATATAAGCAGATGAAAAAGTATTAAGCAAAGCTGCCCGTAAAAAACGGGCAGTTCTTTTGGAATAAATGAAATTAATGGTAGGGAAAAAAGTTTGTTGCCGTTGGCGCTTTTTAACCTATATAGACACTTTCACATGTATTTGCTTGTGGTTCATAATAGCAATGTTGTTTGAATTGTCCAGAAAATGGCTGATCATACCATGTTGGTGGACAGGGAGCATATGGATTGAAGTACCATAGTGCATATTTAGAAGGGTGTTCTCGCCAATAATCTAAAGTTTGTTTCGCTAATTTCTTTTCAACAGCACGTGCAGGATTATAAAAAACATTTCCTTTCTGTACAGCTTCAAAAGAATAATTTCCGCCTTGAACTTGGAAAATAACATGTGAAATCGTTCTCAAGTCTTCAAAATCTAAACAATTTGCTTTAAGTCGGTTAACAATTACATTGCCAACCATAAGCATGCCTAGCCGGCCTTCACCTTCAGCCTCAGCCCGCATCATTCTAGCCATTAAGGCTACATCACTGTCTGTATATTTTACCCTTGCCACTGTCATCACCTCTAAATAAAGTGTATGAGATAAAACGACAAAAATGTTATCGATCTCTGTAAGTTAGAAGAAAAAAGATCAGTTTTTCTACACATTTAATTATTGATGAATTATGTTCAAAAGTCTGCCATAACTTTGTATCAAATATGTGAATAAGTGCACAAGTCAATGTATTTATTCTTTGTTCATGATAATCTTTAAGTAGAAAGATAATAACATTAACATGTTGGATAAGGGGGATTATCATGATTGGGAAATTATTAAGGGAGAACAATATTGTTGCAGGTCTTTTAACGGTCGTGAGGATCTATCTTGGTTGGGCTTGGATGACAGCTGGGTGGGGAAAAATTACAGGAGGATTTGATGCAAGTGGTTTTTTAAAAGGTGCAGTAGCCAATCCTGTAACCGGACCTGATGGTTCACCAGTGTATAGTGGTTGGGTATCATTTTTAGACAGCTTTGCCGTTCCAAATGCAGGTTTATTTAGCCCCCTCGTTGCTTGGGGAGAATTATTAGTAGGTTTAGGCTTAATACTTGGCTGTTTGACAACAGCGGCAGCATTTTTTGCCCTAGTCATGAATTTTTCATTCATGCTTTCCGGTACCGTATCTCATAACCCAACAGATATTTTGATGGGAGTGTTTATTGCAGCAGCAGGCTATAACGCTGGTAAATACGGATTAGATCGCTACGTATTGCCATATCTCCGTAAATTATTGAGAAAAAGTAGAAATAAAGAAAGTCATATAATTCCAACATGATTTTAAATATAGGCAATCCAACAGCAGGAAAATTTCCTGCTTTTTTTTGTTGTTCGGATTCCATTTTTGCCTTTTGTCTTACATAATTTATATAAACCATACTGATCCTAAATTTCATTAAAATGGAAACAAACTATTAGAATCTTGAGTTCGAATCATGTATTCTTGAGAAAGTAATCAAAAGCAAGAGAGAAGGAATGTTATGCAAAAATTAAATTTCAACAGAAGAACAATTGTGATCCTGTTACTTGCAGGGTCGTTTATTGCTATTTTAAATCAGACATTAATGATAACAGCGATTCCACCGATTATGGAAGAGATGGGGATTACAGCTAATACCGCACAATGGTTAACAACTGTTTTTATGCTAGTGAACGGCATCATGATTCCAATTAGTGCGTTTTTATTAGAGCGATTTTCTACTAGACAGCTATTTATAACGGCGATGAGCGTATTTGCAGCGGGTACATTTGTCGCTGCTATTGCCCCGAATTTTCCAATGTTGTTAGTTGGCCGTGTCATTCAATCCACTGGAGCTGGGGTAATGATGCCGTTGATGCAAACGGTATTTTTAATGATTTTTCCTGTGAATAAACGCGGAGCAGCAATGGGACTAATCGGACTGGTGATCTCATTTGCACCGGCAATTGGGCCGGCATTATCAGGTTATGTAACGGAACACTATTCATGGCGGGTATTATTTTATATTATTTTGCCAATCGCAATAATTGATATAGCTATTGCGTTTTTCGCTCTAAAAAATGTTACAGAAGTACAAAAGCCAAAGCTTGATATACCATCAATTATTTTTTCATCTTTCGGTTTTGGTGGTTTGCTTTATGGATTTACATCAGCAGGTAATCATGGCTGGTCTGCACTGATCACGATATTATCTCTGACTATAGGAGTAACGTCACTGGTCATTTTTATTTACAGGCAATTAAGGCTAAAGCATCCAATGCTCGAATTTCGCGTTTTTACATATTCAATTTTCCCATTTGCTGTAGCAATCGGAATGATCGCTTTTATGGGGTTGATAGGAGTCGAAACACTCATCCCCCTTTATATGCAAAATATGCGTGACTTCACCGCCTTTGAAGCGGGACTTACATTGCTACCAGGAGCAGTCATAACTGGATTAATGTCACCGATTTCGGGAAGAATTTTTGATAAATTTGGAGCTAAGAAACTAGTGATGGTAGGCTTAATTATTTTAACGCTTTCTTCATTTGCTTTTATACGTTTAGATACATCGACAACGACATATTTGACGATTATGTACAGCATTCGAATGCTTGGTTTATCAATGGTATTGATGCCTATAGCAACAGCAGGGTTAAATCAATTGCCTAAACGATTAATCCCGCATGGAACAGCAATGGATAACACGATGCGGCAAATTGCTGCTTCTGTCGGAACAGCAATACTTGTCACTGTTATGACAACATCAGAAAAATCAGCTACTAGCAAAGAGCTTATGAATCCAGACATTTATGGGGCCAATGTAGCATTCGTGGTTGTGGCGCTCCTCTCACTCTGTGGGCTGATTATTTCCTTTTTCATTAAAGATAGGAAAAATTCACAGGAAGAACTGGATGAAAGAGATTAAGAACTCATGAGAGAAAAAGTAGAAAAAAAGTAAACAATTAAGAGTGGTGATGGTGCTTAGAAGCAGAGTACGCCAGAATGTTCAATCTAAAAAATAAAAATCTGTCCTTCTCAGCATGGACAGATTTTTTGCTATAAAGTTAAATCAGCTTAAAATGCCATCATTTTAAAATAGATTGTTAGTAAAACTTGTGTTGCTAAGGAATCTTAATTAAATCTATATGTGTGTAATTCCATTTATTATCTTAAATTGGTTTGAGGTTTCTTTCCTTTTCCATTCAAGATTAAGATAGTATGGTTTTGCTCAATAGTATTGCTTAGCAAAGCTAAAACAAAGAAAGAGGTAGGCTTAATGAAATTAGCTGCTCCCAAAATTAGTGGACAAGTATCGCGAAAAGAATTTCTGGAGATTTTTGACGGTGAAGATCTAGCATTGGAAAATGGTAAAGTAATTGGATCCGTGTTTGAAAGTGAAGTTGCCAACAACATTCGTTTATATGATGTTATGATGCAAAGTTGTAGCTTTCTCAATGCAGATTTAAGTCAAATTGATATGACGGATGTTGTCTTTGAACACTGCGATTTGTCAAATGTCAAATTACATAAATCCTCCATTCACCGAGTGGAATTTCGGAACTGTAAGCTAGTGGGAGTAGATTTTTCTGACTCCCGTTTTGGGAATGTTCAGTTCATCGATTCTGTTCTTAATTTTGCCTCATTTGCTGATTCGAAATTTGAAAAAATTATCTATCAAAATAGTTCCCTTAAAGGGAGCGACTTTTTTAACTGCAAATTTAAAAATGTGGATTTTTATGAGTGTCAATTAGAAGGAGCTAATTTTAGTGAAACTTCATTAAAAGGGGTTGATATTAGTACCTCAACATTTGAGCAGCTAATCATTAATATAAAAGATTTGAGAGGTTGTAATGTCTCAACTTATCAGGCTTTGCAATTTGCGAGTTTACTCGGATTAATGATTAAAGACTAAATGTCTTGATGGTATTGCAACGGCAAATTATATGTAAAAATGTAAGCAAATTGTTCATTTGTTTTCTTTATCGATTGTAATTATTACTTGAACCATTTTCAAAAAATGCTTTGAATAGATTTGTTCTATTATTACTTATCGTTCATATCGATATAATCTATCCTTACGTTCTCCAATTGATGGTATATTTTGAATAGTAATAGTATTAGTAGAGGAGAAAAGATATGAACAAAAGTAAACCATTGATTTTAACTTATGGAGCAATGTGTATCACATTAAACGTTGTGCTAGGAACCGTCGTAAGTGCATTAAAAATACCATTATTGTTTCTAGACACGATTGGTACCGTATTGATGGCAGTTTTATTTGGTCCATGGTGGGGAGCTCTTGTTGGTTTATTAACCAATCTTGTTTTAGGAGTTACTTCATCACCGTCGGCGATATTTTTCGGAATTGTTAATATTACCGTCGCACTTGTCGTTGGCTTTATGGCAAGAAAATTTAATTTCATGAAGTGGTATGTTGCGTTACTAACTGGAATTATTTTAGCAATCATTGCACCGTTGATTGGCACTCCCATTTCAGTCGCTGTCTTCGGTGGTCTTAACGGAAGTGGAATGGATGTAATCGTTTTATGGTTAAGAGCTTCGGGGGAAAGTGTATTTGCATCAACATTCATATCAAGAATTACCGGAAACTTCCTTGATAAAATTGTCACATGTTTACTCGTTATGTTGATTGTTTCTAAACTCCCTTATCTGTTAAAAGTATATCATATTGGAGTGAATAAACATGCAGCGTAGCAAGAAAATATTGCTATCTTCCCACTGTATTTTAAATCAAAACACAGTCATTGATGGCGAAGCAAGAGCACTAGGTGCGATTCCTTCAGCGCTTGAGTGGATTGAAAGTGAGGGAGTAGGCATTTTGCAGCTTCCATGCCCTGAGTTCACTTTTTTAGGATTAGACAGACCACCGATGACTTATGAAGAATATAATAATGAAGAATATCGCACTCATTGTCGAAAAATATTACTGCCCATTATCGAACAATTGGAAGAATATAAATTTGCGGGATATGAAATCATCGGCTCACTTGCTATTCAAAGTAGTCCTTCCTGCGATCCAACGCGTGGTGTGTATATGGAGGAGTTATATAAGCTTTTAAAAAAACACCATATTCATCTTCATACACAATGGTATTTACCAAACGATGAAGATCCTGTTTTCGATGGAGAAAAACATTATTTGCGAAGTTAAATTGTGAACGTACCCTCTGAACTGTAAAACAATACAGAAGGAGGGGCGTTCTATTTTCCTTAAAATCATCCAAATTTGTGGAGCGTTACTTAATACTTTCAAAGTTAAAGGAACTTACACAGTTGATTTGTTTAAGGAGAATTTCTACTATATCGATTCTCGTATTCAAATTATAGATTAGTATTTATTGATTCTATCTAAATAATGAATAATAAAACTAGTTGATTGAATGTTAAAATTTGAAAATGTGAGAATGAATCAAGATTTATAGCTAGTTAACATCGAATGAAGAAAAACCTTTAAGAAGGGGAAAACTATGGAAAATAAAATTATTTTACTTTCATCTGATCAGCTTGGGCAGGGTGAAGCTGAATTAGGAGAGGGAATTTTGGAAACTTTCTTTACCATTCTTAAGCAAAAAGAAGAGTTACCTCAGGCCATTTTTTGTATGAACAGAGGTGTACTTACATTAACAGAGGGCTCACTTGTTTCTCTTCACTTAATCGAACTGGAGAAGAAAGGTGTTGACGTTCTTGCCTGTAAAACTTGTGTCGACTACTATGAACTTGAGGACCAGTTAGTCGTTGGAAAAATCAGCAGTATGCAACACTTTATTGACTTATCTTCTAAATATGAAGTGATCACATTATCTTAAGTAGAAAAGTTTTATTAAAGGAGCTTCATCATAAAATGAATTTATACGATAAAATATTTAAAGAATATTGGAACCCTTATGTTGCAATGGGAATTGCTGGATTATTAAGTGCGTTATATTTTGGAATAACGGGAACAGTGTGGGCTGTAACAGGTGAGTTTACAAGATTAGGAGGACATGCTTTACAATGGTTTGGTGTGGACGTGTCCAATTGGGATTATTTTGAGTTAATTGGGATAAACGGATCTCCACTTACTCGTACAGATGGTTGGATTGTGATCGGTATGCTTGTTGGAGCAATGATGATGATTTTATTAAGCAATAGTTTCAAAATTCGTATACCTAGCCAAAAACGCCGTCTTGTACAAGGGTTTATTGGTGGGATTATTGCAGGCTTTGGTGCGAGACTGGCAATGGGGTGCAACTTAGCTGCCTTTTTCACGGGGGTTCCTCAGTTTTCTTTCCACGCTTGGATTTTTATGATTATGACAGCGCTTGGAACCTTTTTAGGAGTAAAAGTGGTCAGTACAAAATGGTGGCTTGGAAGACCAAACCTTCAAAGTGGTAAAGGAAAAAGAAAGATAAAAAAGAAAAATATAAAGAAAACTAATATTCAACCTGTCTTAGGCTGGATCGTTGCTTCTGTATATGCAGGAATTATTGTATATTTTCTTGCAACTGGAAACAGTCTTCTTGCAGTTGGTGCACTTGCGGGAGCATTATTTGGGATATTAATTGAACGAGGACAAATTTGCTTTACATCTGCGTTTCGTGATCTTTGGATTAGCGGGCGTGCGGTCATGTCAAAGGCGATTGCAGTAGGGATGATCATTAGTGTGATTGTTACTTTTATTTTTATCCAGACGGGCTCTGCTCAAGTTATTAAAATGGCTGCACCAAGTACAGTAATCGGCGGCCTTCTATTTGGATTTGGAATTGTTCTTGCTGGAGGGTGCGAAACTGGGATGATGTATCGTGCAATGGAAGGACAAGTTTTGTTTTGGGTTGTAGGTGTTGGGAATATTGTAGGGGCAACTCTTCTTTCTTATGGCTGGGATCACTTTGGCATCTTTAATACACTTGCTGCTGGGTGGCCACAGGTTAATTTAATCAATGAGTGGGGACCAGCGGGCGCACTTCTAGGTACTTTAGCTATGTTAGTGCTATGGTTCTTATTTTCAAATTGGTGGGAGAAACGGTTTCGCTATGGAACAGGAATCAAACAAGAACAAATTAAACATATTACCGTTAAGGAGGTTTAATCCATGTCACAAGAGCTAGAAATTGACTACACCTTGGATATTCGTGGTGAACCTTGACCATATCCAGTTATTTATGCGCTGGATGCGCTGAAAACGATGAGAATTGGAGAAGTATTGGAAGTGATTGCTGATTGTCCACAATCGTTCCGTAGCGTACCCGAAGAAGCTGTTAAACACGGGTATGAGTTAGTTATTGCACCAGAAAAGGATGGTCAGGATCTTTATTTTTATATAAAAGTAGTAAGGTAGGGGATGATATGCATAGTATTCATCCCTTTTTTGTGCAAAAATTGAAAGACGCACGCTTTTGTGAGGTGTATCTATGATCATGCTTCTTTTTTAAATAAACGGTGAAAATAGTAAGAAACAACTCAAATCAGACAGGGAGATCATCCCTCTGTTTTTAAAGGGGAGCGCTTATCTTCTGCTTTTGAAACTTCTGCTTTGCTCATCCGTACACTTATTTATAGGTTTTATTACAGGAGGGTTATGATGGGCAATATTTATTTATTTTCACTTATCGCGGGATTAGCCTCTGCACTAGTGCTGATTCCCTTTACTAGTAGGAAAACAAATAAGAATGAGGAAAAGAAATCAAAAATAGGAGTAATGCTTATAGGGATTGCTCTTATCATTATTTTCATATTTACATTCTACTATGTAACAAATCTTGATCGAAACTTTACATCATTATGGGGATTGGCTATCCCTGTAACTCTATTAGGAACAATTTTAGCTTCTGGAAAAGAAAGGCTGCTCAAAGGAGCATTGTTCCTTGGAAGTTTAGTATTTGGAGCAGTATTATTATCAGCATTTGTCTTTAATGCGAATGAAAAATATGAAGTAGCAAAAATGACCGAAAAAGTCGAAATCGAAACATTTTCTGAAAGTGAAACGCCAGCAAGTGTACCACCAAAATTTGCTCGAAATAAGATGAAAAAAGCGTTTGGTCAAGTTCCAAACACAAGCTATTACGAACTTGGGAATTTGCAAATTCAAAAGGTCAATGGAGAATATGTATATATAGCACCTGTAGAATTTTCAGGTTTTTTTAAATGGTTAAATGGCGATAATACACCAGGTTATTTTACGATCAGTGCGACCGATTCAAGTGACAATCCGAAATTTATGAAAGCTGAAATGGAATACACACCATCTTCCTATCTTCATAAGAATCTTGAACGCCATATACGGATGAAATATCCGCATCATATTTTTTATGGGGATGTGCAATTAGAAATTGATGATGATGGTAAGCCTTTTTATATTCGTTCCTATGGACAATTCATTTCTGCTAGAAATGGCTTTGATGTCAAAGGGATTGTGATGGTAGACCCAAAGACAGGAGAAACAAATGACTTTCCTTTAGCAGAAATTCCAGAATTTATTGATAGTGCTGTTTCTCCAGAAGTTGTCAGCTTACACAATAGTTATTTTGGAAATTATATTCACGGATTTTGGAATAGCAAGTTTGGAAAGAAAGATGTAAAGCTCCCTTCTGATGAAGGAACAGTGGCAAATGTTAGTCCTATATTTGATGAAAATGGGGATATGTTTTATTTCACTGATTTCACTAGTCCAAAAGAGAATGTAGATTCGATGCTGGGTTATTCTCTAACGAACGCTAGAACAGGTGAAGCAACATACTACACTGGTAATCTTGAACAGTCTTACATGGATTCACAAGGTGCTCTGCAAATTATTGAAAAGAAATTTATTGAAAAGAAGTGGAAGGGTCAGATGCCTGTTCTCTATAATTTCTATGGTGAAGCAAGCTGGCTTACTCCAGTTCTTGATTCAAATGGCTTCCTTCAAAACTATTTTATCGTTTCCGCTGCCAACCCAGAAATTTCGGTGTATGCAAATACACCAAATGAAGCTTTAAGACTCTACAAAACAGCATTGCAACGAGGGGGTAGTACGGTTGATGGAAGCTCAAAAGCAGAGGAAAAGGAAATTAGTGGAACAGTTATACGTGTTTATAAGGAGAAGGTCGGCGATTTTACGACAATAACCTTCTTATTGAATAATAAACAGAGCTATGTCATTTCGTCTGAAACGAATCCCCTTGCTATTTATTTACAGGAAGGTGATAAGGTGGATATTCGTTACTTAGATACAGGTGAGTTTTTTCTACCAGCAAAAGAAATTTTGATTGAAGGTTTAGAATAGAATTACTTCGATAAGGGAGCAGATGCTAGATTTTGTTAAAATATGAGAGGTGGTACGGGGAGATATCTCCTATACAACTACTAAAAAAGAAGGAAATCGAAAGTATAAATCGAATTCGGTGAATTGGTATGTGCTCCTTTGTTTGAACAGTGTACATAGGGTACAAATGACCAGAAGCTGATGTAGAAGAAGCTGAACACCTTCGTCACAAAATAAAGTCAAAGAAATATATGCATGCGTAAAGAGTCGTTTGAACGACTCTTTACGGTAATGCGAAAGAAAAGCATGGTTATGCGATGGACAACTTTTAGAGGGATTAAAACAAGTCCATGCAGGCGATGCTTACTTTTAGTACCTTGCACTTAAATAAATGGGCGAATTGTGCAAGAAGGCAATGCCATACAAGTTTAAGTTCTAGTCCATTAGGAGTAAAGTGAAGTTTCTTATCATTAAAGCTTCATCGATCTATCTCTGCTCTTCGACAGAGCGTTACAAAAGCAAAAACTTAAACACTAGCAATACATATGTTTATTAAAAATGGCGTTTTCCAAATATGGTTGATCTTGCTAAATATTATTGACAAATAGCACTAAATGTGTAAAATTACACTATAGTGTTTTAATTTATTTAGGGAGGAAGAATGGATGAAGCTATTTGCCTCAATATTAACGATTTTATTGTTGGGATTTTTGGGATTTGCAACGACCATTTTTATTTCATTGCTTGGTTACAAACCATTTTATTTATATTTTATTCCTATTTTTACAATTGCCGTCATTATAATGATTATTTTCCTGATTTATGGAAAAGCTCAGAGTAAACTGTTTAAGAGATGTACAATGGTTTTTATTACAGCTGCTATTGTTTCAATCGTTTCATATGAAGGATATGAAGCTTATGAAAAATCACTTGAAGTGGTGAGCACCCAAGATGTTGATTTAACAGAGTACACCCCGTTTGTTGAAGGCTCGAAACTTGTTTCGCTGGAAGAACCTTCAACACTGAAAATCGCCGATGATCTTCCTAAGTTAGATGGTGCCACAGCGCTATATCCTGTATACTCTGCTTTTGCCCAAGCGGTATATCCAAAAAAGGATTATTCACTTCACGATAGTGAAGTTGTTTCAAGTCAGACAAGCGGAGCTTTTGACCGTCTATTAAAAGGCGATGTAGATCTTATTTTTATTGCGCAGCCATCGGAAAAACAGATGCGCAATGCGGAAGAGCTTGGGATTGAATTGAATTTAACACCGATTGGGAGAGAAGCATTTGTTTTTTTTGTTCATTCTAAAAATCCGATTAATGAACTAACAATGGAACAGATTCAAGCGATCTACTCGGGAAAAATCACCAATTGGAGGCAGCTTGGTGGAAAGAATGAGGAAATCCGTGCTTTTCAACGTCCTGAAGGCAGCGGGAGTCAATCAGCTTTAATAAACGTGATGGGCGATGTACCTTTAATGGAACCGCCATCAGAAGATATCGTTTCGGCCATGGGAGGGATTATTACCGAAACCACCAATTATCAAAATCGCACCAATGCGATCGGCTTTTCTTTTAGGCATTTTTCACAAAACATGGTGGAGAATGGTAAAATTAAATATATCGCGATTAACGGAATGACACCTAGCAAAGAAAATATTCAAAACGATTCTTATCCAATCGTTGCTCCACTTTACGCGGTAACTACAAGTGGAAATACAAATCCTCATGTCGAGGGGTTCATCAATTGGATGCTTTCTGAGCAAGGACAATATATCGTGGAACAGACTGGGTATGTTCCAGTAAAATGACGGAGAAAGAAAAAATTCCACTTGTAAAACTTGTGGTAAAGTAGTTTCTCGTAAAGTGAAGCGATACTGCCATGCTCATTCAAAACGCTTTAAAGGAAATGTATATTGTTATGAGCATCAAAAATCGCATTTCTAGTTTTGTCATCGAAAAAAATCAATAACTGTAATTTTCATAAAATCATTCCTTGTGAATAATTTCTGGTGTAAAATGTAAGCATAATAATATTTCGTCAGGAGGATTTTTATGACTGGAACAGTGACTGTCATCATGATATTTTCGATCCCACTCGTTGCTATTATTACTGACCATTTTCAAAAGCAAACGAAGATGAAGCATAAGATGATTAAAGATCAATTGGAATTGGAGAAACTGAAACATCAAAATTTTTTAATAGAAACTGAGAAAATGAGACTTGAATTGGAACAAATGGTAAGTGAAGATAAGTTAGAGCAAAAGAAAATATTGTAATTTAAACCGCCTCACTAATGATTTTTTAGGAGGCTTTTTCTGTTAAGTTACGATTTTTGGCTAATCAAGTGTGAAGCCTTGGTTTCATACCTATTAGCCAGGCTGAAAATGACCTCTAAAACCGTGAAGCGATGCGAGAAACAAGTTCTCTCTATTGTTTCATATTATCAGAAAAAAGAGTAAAAAATAAGTCGGTTACATAATAAAACCAGATATCATGAATTGATTTCAGAATTTTCTGATACTAGGTATTACATAATTCTAGATGGAATGGGTAATAGCACATAATCTCATGTCATTATGTTCATACGAGTACCCCTTTTAGAAAAATTATGCTAGTATTATAATAGCCGAATAAAAGAGGTTCTAGCACCCCTCTCTAAAAAAACTAAGATGAAGCAGTACTTCGATCTTGGGGTACTGTTTTTTCTTTTGAAAAGGAGTCATTTGTATGTTAAAAGATGAAAAAGCGATTGTTGTCTTTAGTGGCGGACAAGATAGCACGACTTGTTTGTTTTGGGCACTCGAAACGTTTAAGGAAGTTGAGGTGGTTACATTTAATTATAATCAACGACATATTGAGGAAATTGAGTGTGCCAAAAAGATTGCAAAAGAGGTGAATGTAAATCACCATATTTTAGATATGAATTTACTGAATCAATTAACGCCCAATGCGTTGACAAGAGCTGATATTAAAATTGAAGAAGGGGATGATGGTGAGCTTCCGTCTACTTTTGTACCTGGAAGAAACCTTATTTTTCTCTCATTCGCCGCAATCCTTGCTAGTCAAGTCAATGCAAAACATATTATAACAGGTGTCTGTGAGACTGATTTCAGCGGTTATCCTGATTGTCGTGATGCCTTTATTAAATCATTAAATGTTACCATCAATTTATCCATGGATAAGGAATTTGTCATTCATACACCATTGATGTGGCTAAACAAGGAAGAAACGTGGAAAATGGCTGATGAGCTTAATAGATTGGAATTTGTCCGTGAAAAAACACTTACTTGCTACAATGGGATTATTGGTGATGGCTGCGGGGAGTGTCCTGCTTGTAAGCTAAGAAAAAACGGTTTAGAAAGCTATCTTTCCACACGTGAAGGAGTGAGGGGATGATGGATCAGTCTATGTTCGGTTTTCGCATCGTTGATCAATTGCAAAAAATAGATAAAGACATTCAAAAAAATGAATTAAAATATCATCAGAGACGTGTTTTAGTAAGCAAGGAATTTACCTTTGATGCAGCTCATCATCTCCATTGTTATGAAGGAAAATGTAAAAACCTTCACGGACATACGTATAAAGTCATTTTAGGTGTGAGCGGCTTTACGGACGAGCTTGGTCTTGTCATAGATTTTGCTGATCTGAAAAAGATTTGGAAAGAGGAAATCGAAATTTTCTTAGATCATCGCTATTTAAATGAAACGTTGCCAAAAATGAACACAACTGCAGAAAATATGGTTGTGTGGATCTATGAAAAATTACAGGTCGCATTAGCCGACTCATATCCAAATACTAGAGTTGAATTTATCCGTTTATTTGAAACACCTACAAGCTATGCCGAGGCAAGACGGGAGTGGATGGAGAATGAGTAAAATTCCAGTAATGGAAATTTTTGGACCCACTATTCAAGGGGAAGGAATGGTTATTGGTCAAAAAACAATGTTTGTCCGCACTGCTGGATGTGACTACTCTTGTTCTTGGTGTGACTCTGCTTTCACTTGGGATGGATCAGGTAAAAGCTTAATTAAACAAATGGAAGCGGAAGAGATTTGGCATGAATTAAAAAGAATTGGTGGCGATGGGTTTTCCTTCGTCACTTTATCAGGAGGAAACCCAGCCCTGTTAAAGAATCTTTCGTATTTAATCGCTTTGTTAAAAGCAAAGCGTATCAATATTGGTTTAGAAACGCAAGGGTCTAAATGGCAAGATTGGTTCCTTCAGATCGATCAGTTGACTATTTCTCCAAAACCTCCAAGTTCAGGGATGAACACAGACTTTGCGGTACTTGATACAATTATTAATAATTATATCGAGTCAAGTTCAGGTCAGATTAGCTTGAAAGTTGTAATTTTTGATGATGAGGACTTTTTGTATGCAAAAAAGCTCCATCTGCGTTATCCGAATTTACCATTTTATTTACAAGTAGGCAATGATGACAGCAAAACAGAAGATAATGAGACACTTATTCGTCAGTTATTAAACAAGTATGAATGGCTGATCAATAAAACGATAGCGGATCATACATTAAATAATGTGAAAGTACTTCCACAACTCCATACACTTATTTGGGGCAATAAACGTGGCGTTTAGAATATAGCTTAACGTTTGAAGAAAGCAAAACTGTCAACTTTATCCTTCGTTCAAACTGTAGACAATCTTTTGAAATAGAGTTGTCTACAGTTTTTTTCGTTTCTAATCCACCTGATGATGGAAAAGGGAGATATGAAACAATATCATTGAAAGAGAGCGTTTAGTTATCACCACATTGGGCTATGCAAGGCAAATATTTATATAGAGTTGACTCTTATAAAGGGATTATCATGATTTCTGATTTTTATGCTTGTTTACAGAAATTATTTACTATAGCATGTATGTAAAAGGCAATAGAGTAGCCTAACGGAGTGGTTCTCATAACGTAAGAGGGGATGTCTATGGAAAGAAAAAAAATAAGAGAATTGGGTGTTGTTGTTGGACAATTGCCATCGGGACCGAAAAATTGTCTTACTGATGTAAAGGGGGTTCATGTTGGTCATGTAACCTTATATCATCCACTTACAAATGCCGATAATGAATGGGCATGTACAGGTGTGACGGCCATTCTTCCGCACGAACAAAATATCTTTCAAAACAAAGTTGTAGCAGCAAGCTATGTTTTTAACGGTTTTGGCAAATCAACGGGCTTAGTGCAAATGAACGAATTAGGAAGATTAGAATCTCCGATCATGCTAACTAATACATTTGCGATACCTGCCGTAACACAAGGAACTTTAGAATATTTATTAGAGCAAAATCCAGAGATTGGAGAGACTACTGGTACTGTCAATATCGTCGTTGGGGAATGTAATGATAGTTACTTGAATTCTATTCGAATGATGTCAGTAAAACCGAAGCATGCAAAAGAAGCCATCAGGATAGCTTCAACAGAAAAGGTAACGGAAGGAGCAGTAGGAGCAGGGACAGGAATGGTTTGTTTCGGTTATAAAGGTGGAATAGGCTGCTCATCACGTTTGGTTGTCGATGATGGAGAGCAAGGAGCTTACACGGTTGGATGTCTAGTATTGAGTAATTTTGGTACTCAAGATGATTTATACATGTATAATCGTTTTATTGATACAGAAGGAAAATCCGAAGTTGTAAAGAATAACGAAGATGCACAAACAGACGGATCGATCATGATCGTGTTGGCTACTGATGCCCCTGTTAATGAACGTCAGCTTCAGAGAATTGCGAAAAGATGTGGAATCGGTCTCGGAAGAACAGGAAGCCATATGAGTCACGGAAGTGGAGATATTGTAATTGCCTTTTCAACCTCACAGACATTACCTCATTTTTCAAGCGATAAGAAAGAGCATCAATTCCTTTTTAGAGAAGACAGGCATATGATGAACATGCTTTTTTGCGCAGCTGCTGAAGCAACTGAAGAGGCAATTTTAAATTCATTAACGAGTGCAAAAACGACGTATGGAAGGAAAGGAAGAGCGGTGAAAGAGTTTCCTCTGAATCACCTCAGATCATAGTATATCTTATAAGCTGCTCTCCATCTTGAATGTTTGCTACAGATGATTAAGTAAGCATACACCAAATAAATTCGCAATTTAGCAAAAATAAGTGTATCATGAAAGTAACGAGATTCTAACTTAATGCTTGCAGGCGAGTTTAATGAAAAACAGGTCTGCAAGCTTTTTTGTTAATGGAACAAGGTAAATTCAAAGGAAGGGACAACAGTAATCTATACAGGCAAGAGCACGATGAAAGAAACAGAATTATGGTTTTCTTTGTTTAGGGGGATACTGACTATTAATAAGCTTCGAAAATATAGTTTGGAAATGGAGATTATGCATATGAATGAGAAGGAAATTATCATTGAAATTGATAAAATAAAGTCAGGAAAGGCTAATATTATTTCTTTTTATCGCAAAAACAAACTAATTGATCGTGCACCACTTAGACTAAAGGACAAATCAGAAAGCTACAACTATAATTATCGACATCACTTTGACGGAGATGATCTTGAAAAAATTAATGCGAAACAGTCTTCCGTTTTTCCTTATGATGGGCGTGGGAAGATCAATGAGTGGGCAGACGAAACAAAACGTTCTTTAAGGCAATTAATTATGGATGGCAAGTTTAATCGTGTTTTTACAAAAGGAACGACAAAATATAGCATTAAATTAGTTTGGGTTTCTGGTGAGTAGGCGATAATTTTATCAATCACGTACTTTTAAGTCCTAGTGTTTCCACTAGGGCTTTTAGTTTGCCTAATAAGAAAAACTAGCCATGTACAGCATTATATTAAATTGTGAAGATGGTCATTGTGAGAGGTTGAAAAAAGACATTGATTACAAAACTGGATGACGCAGCAAGTTCGTGATAGCATCATCCAGTTTACTCATTTTATAAATGTCTTTTTAATCGTGCTGCAAGTGGAATTACGATGATGCCAGCGATGACGACTTGCATGATGTTCCCTGGAACTGAACCAAATGGTAAGACCCAATTGCTGTATAAGAGTACTTCTGCAAAATAGTAGCCTACTACTTTAATAATTAAAGCAACGGCTACAGCCATTGAATAGACGTATAATTTTTTCCCTGGAAGCTTTTCGGCGATCAACCCAGCAAGATATCCCATTGTCCCAACGATAACGAAAGTAAAAGGCGCCCATGCTGTCCAGCCTGAAATGAGGTCAAATAATCCCATTCCTACAGCACCTGCAATCGCTCCTGATTTTCTTCCATAAAGAAATGCAGCGATCAAAAGGGGAACATTTCCTAAATGAATCAGTCCGCCATTTCCCATGATTGGCAAGCGAATATTAATGAACATTGTCGATACAAAGACTAATGCGATAAAAAGAGCATTGATTACTAATATTTTGGTTTTCACTGCTTGTTTTGGTGCCAAAGTTGAATTCATCGACGTACCTCTTCCTATTTTTTTAATTACTATCATACTAGATTTACTCAATTTAATAAATATTTTTTATTCATGCTTACTTTTAAAGGCTAAATATATATGTTAAATCATAATTTTACGAAAGTTCGGCAAACTCAGCCGATTTATCGTCTCATTTTTTAAAAAAGAAAGAGAACCGTCTCCCATTATTATTGAAACAACAATAAATACTTGAACTAATGAGTTGGCACAGTAATTGCATAAAAATATAGTGAACTTTTTAAACAGGGGGAATGGAAACGATGAAAGCGGCAATTGTCAATGAATTTAAGAAACAATTGGAGATCAAGGAAGTGGAAAAACCGACTTTAAATTACGGAGAAGTACTAGTGAAGCTTGAGGCATGTGGGGTATGCCATACAGATCTTCACGCCGCCCATGGTGATTGGCCGATTAAACCTAAGTTGCCTTTAATTCCTGGTCATGAAGGGGTTGGAATCGTTGAGGCAGTCGGTGATGGAGTAAAATCATTGAAGATAGGTGATCGAGTTGGAATTCCATGGCTTTACTCTGCTTGTGGAGAATGTGAATACTGTTTGAGCGGACGTGAAACGCTTTGTCTGAAACAAGAGAACGGGGGATACTCTGTTGATGGTGGCTATGCTGAATATTGTAAGGCTCCAGCAGATTATGTTGCAAGAATTCCAGAAGGGCTTGATCCTGTTGAAGTAGCCCCAATCCTCTGCGCTGGTGTGACGACATATAAAGCTTTAAAGGTATCTGAAGCAAAACCAGGCGATTGGGTAGCTATTTATGGGATTGGTGGTTTGGGTCATATAGCACTTCAATATGCAAAAGTAATGGGATTTAATGTTATTGCTGTAGATATTCAGGATGAAAAATTGCAGTTAGCGCAAGAATTAGGTGCAGATCTTACCGTAAACGGATTGAAGGAGGATCCGGCGACAGCAATTCAGGCAAAGGTAGGAGGCGTGCAAGCGGCCGTTAGTGTTGCTGTCACACAAAAGGCTTTTGAGCAAGCATATCGTTCTGTTAAAAGAGGTGGAACGCTAGTTGTAGTGGGTCTTCCTCATGATGATCTACCTATTCCGATTTTTAATACCGTCTTAAATGGAGTCACAGTTAGAGGATCAATTGTAGGAACTAGAAAGGACATGCAGGAGGCGCTTGATTTTGCAGCTAAAGGGAAAATTCGCTGTCAAATTGAAACCGCTTCCTTAGACGAAGTAAATGAAGTTTTTGAGCGAATGATTAATGGTAAGATAAACGGCCGAGTTGTTTTAAAGATGGATTAACAAGTGGAGTGCAAGGTTTTATTCTTGCACTCCTCATTTTTTTTCATTTAAATAATAGCGTAATTTTCGCAATGTAATCCCAAGTTCTTCTGCTGCCTTTTTTCGATTTCCAATCGTATTTTTTAACGCTTTTTCAATAAAGGCTTGTGTTGTTTTTGCTTCAAGCATATTCATCATTTCAAACACATTATTTAAGTCTGAGTTTTTTTTCGCATATAACATTTTTAATATTTCTTCTGACCAGTTTCTTAAAAATGGTTCAAAGTTGGCATGGTGATAAACCTGAGTGGATGGGTCATTCATATTGTGAACATGATCGCTTACATTTCGAAATCTTTCCGGAAGATAGTCCGCTGTAATCACTGCTGTTTCTTCTTCAGCAAAGGTGACTGCTCTTTTAATGACATTCACTAGTTCACGAATATTTCCTGGCCATGTATAAGAACGAAGACAATCAAGCGCTTCTTTTGTAAAGGTAAAGTTCAGTTGCTCCTTTTGTAGATAAAATTCAATAAATAGAGGAATGTCTTCAGAGCGAAGGCGCAGCGGTGGGATCGTTAGCTTCACTACATCAAGACGATAAAGAAGATCTTCACGAAATGAACCATTTTTGACAGCATTCTCAAGTTTAACATGGGTAGCAGCGATAATTCTGGCAAGATTAAACTCAGTCATTTCACCGCCAACTTTTATAAATTCGCCTGTTTCCAATACTCGTAAAAGCTTCACTTGTGCAGTCAATGATGCTTCTCCAATTTCATCAAGAAATAAAGTGCCTTTGCCTGCAAGTTGAAAGAACCCCTTTCGGTCTTTCGTAGCACCGGTAAAAGCTCCTTTTTCATGGCCAAACAATTCACTTTCAAGCAAATTTTCTGAAATGGCACCACAATTTATTCCGACAAAAGGATAATTTTTACGCAAGCTTGCATGATGAATGAAGCGGGCAAGGATCTCCTTGCCGGTTCCCGTTTCTCCCTCTATCAGGATCGGGATATTTTTCTGAGCTAATTTGTGAGCTAATTTGAATACCTGTATCATTTCTTTGTTGTTGCCAATAAAACAATTCAATTGCAGCGCTAATTTATCAATTTCAGCGTGATTAGAACCATTTTCATTTTGTAAAATCCGCTCCGTTAAATGTTCAATATCTTTAATATCATCAAATGGTTTTTCAATAAAGTCATTTGCGCCAAATTTTATCGCATCCACAGCCGTTTGAATAGTGGCATACCCAGTCATGACGACTACTTTACAAGCTGGCTGCACCGTCTTTAATGTTTTCAAAATAGCAAGGCCATTTCGGTCAGGGAGTTTCACATCAAGAAATGCCAATTGAAACTCTTTATTTTGAATTTTTGAATCGAATTCCACACCACTAGAACAAATGGTCATCGAGTGCCCTTTATCATTTAATAAATGCGAAAGAAATGTGCTAACTTCTTTCTCGTCATCAACGATTAAAATCTCTGCCATTGTTTCACTCCTTGATCGGAAGAATTAGCTTAAATGTACTACCTTGATTCTGCTTACTTGTTACTTTGATCGTTCCACCATGGGCTTCAGCAATACCAAGGCTAACTGATAAGCCGAGACCTGTTCCTTGTGCTCCTGTTTTTGTCGTAAAAAAGGGATTAAAAATCTCAAGGATAGATTGCTCCTCTATGCCGGAGCCATTATCAGTTACAGCAAGGATAACTTTGCCATGTTCTTGAAAAGTTTCAAGTAAAATTTTTTTCGGATGGTCACTGCCTTCAAAAGCATCCTTGGCATTTAATAATAAATTTAAAATAATTTGCCCAATTTGTTGCAAGTTGCCATCAATAAATGGAAGTTTATGATCGAGCTTCGTTTCTACTTCAATCATTTGTTTATGCAATTGATTGCCAATGATGCTCAATACTTGAGCTACAGCATCATTTACGGAGCACTTTTCAAAGTGATACTGCTCCTGTCGAGAGAAGGTTAGTAGATTGCGAATGATATTTTTACTTCGTTTTCCACATTCATGAATGTCTTCAAGTAGTTGCTTTAATTGAACATCTTTTAGCTTTAATTTTCTTTTTAAAAGTTGTGCATTCCCCATAATCGCAGTTAAGGGATTATTTAGTTCGTGCGCTACACCAGCAGCCATTTCACCAATCGCCGCGAGCTTTCCAGATTGGAGCAACTGTGCTTCAATCTGTTTTTTTGCAGTAATATCCTTAATATAGATGATCGAAGCATACTGTTCGTTATGTTCATCCAGAACAGGATAGCAATAATATTCACAAATCCTTTTAGCGATAAGGATCTCCCCAGAAGAAGGGAAATTTAAAATAGGCGAAAATTGAAATGGGTAGTCGCCCTGTTTGAATGGAAAGTCATGAATTGAATGTCCTTCTAGTTTCTCGGAATGGGAAAATATTTGTTGTGCTGCTTTATTTGCTTGAAGGATGATCCCATTTAAATCAATGATGAAAATGGCATCAAATACGGCTTGAAAAGTTTCTTCCCACTGTTTCTTTCTCTGCAACACTTCATTGAAAAGACGTGCGTTTTCTAAACAAACAGCAATTTGATTGGAGAGCTGTTGGAAAAACGTGCGATCAGTCTCCAATAACTCCAGTTTTTCCTTGCTTCCTAATGAAAGAATACCAATCGTTTTATCTTTATACTCAAGAGGCAATAAAAGGAAGCTTTTAAGCTCCATATTGAGCAAAGCATGATCTTCGAATATTTCCTCGTTTTCTCTAATGTAGTAAAGGTGAGCTTGACCTGTTTTTAAAACAGTCCAGTACAGGCTCTGCTGTTTTGGAATGAGCGTTCCTTGCTCAAAATAGTGTAAATCTAATGGATAGCAGTGTGAAAGAGTAAGGATATTTTCGACTTTTAAGAAAAGTGATATTCGATCAATCGGAAAGATTGTCTTTAATTTTCCAAGCACTTTTTCTAGCATATCATTTATGGACATGTCGACATTAAAGCTTCGCATGATCTCGTTAATAATTTCTAATTGGATATTTTTCTTTTCGAGTTCGTGGACGGTTTCTTTCAATTCTGTATAATAATTCCTTTTTGACGATTGAATTCCTGTTAATAATTCAATCATTCTTTCTTGTTTATTCACGGAATATCCCCCTTATAATGCTTGATGAAAAAGCCTTTCTACATCTTTTTCCTTAATATCGCGGGGATTCGTAATCATGCAAGCATCGTTCAAAGCAAGACAGCTTAATTCTCTAAGTATCGTTTCTTCAAGTCCCATTTCCGATAAAGATTGAGGGGCACCAATATCAAGTGATAATTGTTTTACATGTTCGATCGCTTTTTTTCCAGCTTCGTATACACTTAAGCCTTCAGTATGTTCACCAAGCAATTCAGCAATATCGCAAAATTTTTGAGGAGCTGCTAACAAATTAAAGTCCATCACATGAGGTAGAAGGACTGCATTTACATCGCCGTGCAACAGCGGATATCGACCACCAACTGAATGCGACATAGCATGTACAGCGCCCAATATTGCATTGGAAAATGCGAGCCCGGCTTGAAGGCTTGCCATGGCCATATGCTCCTTTGCTTCTTTATTTAATCTTGAGGCTACTGATGGTCGTAAATATTTGGAGACAAGACGAATAGCATTTCTTGAATATACCTCCGTTAAAGCAGTTGCGGCGACGCTTACATATGATTCAATAGCATGTGTTAAAACATCCAAACCAGTTGAAGCGGTAAGATGGTCGTGTTTTGTCGAAAGGGTGAGCGGGTCAATAATCGCAATATCGGGAACGAGCGATTTTGAAATAATCGTCATTTTCTTTTTCTTTTTGCTGTCAACAATTACAGAAAATTGCGAAACTTCGGACCCGGATCCGGCTGTTGTCGCCGCCATAATAAGGGGAGGGAGAGGTTTTTTTATTTGATCAACTCCTTCGTACTCTGAGATTGTTCCGCCATTTGTGACTAAAATAGCTACTGCCTTTGCTACATCAATGGCACTACCGCCACCAATTCCGATAATTGCATCGCATTCATTCTCAACATAAACATTAGCACCAAGCTCTGCTTCATAATCTTTCGGGTTAGTTGTAATTTCATTGAAACTTGTGTAGCTTAATCCTGCGTTTTTACAGCTTTTTTCAACCACATCTGTCCAACCGGCCTCCATAACCCCTCGATCCGTTACAATTAGTACGTTTTTTGCTCCGAGTCGGATACAACTTTCTCCTACCTGGTAGAGGGAATTGTGACCGAATATTACTTCAGGCATGACAAATTTATTGATCATCACTACACCACCAATCATTATATTAAAGTAAATATTCGCTAATAATTGGAAAAATCCTTCGTAACATGTATTGTTCATTTGCTTTTAATGATTAAGGATGACAAAAAAACAGAACACGAACAGATTCTATCATCTGAACGTGTTCTGTTTTTTATTTTTCTTTAGGCTTTTCATCGAGAATCTTTCGCAATTCCTTAATATCATCATCTGTAAGAGATTCTTCCTCAATAAATTGAACAAGCATCGATTTAACAGCTCCACCGTATATCCTTTTTACAAATGATTCCGTTTCAGCACGTTGGCATTCATCTTGAGAATATAAAGGATAAAAAGTGTATACTTTTTGATTTCGATTGACTCCTACGACGTTTTTATGAACGAGACGATCTAAAAGGGTGCGAATCGTCTTAGGCTTCCAATCAGTTGTTTCTTGAAGAGAAGCAATGACTTCGTTGGCAGTTAGTGGTGATTTATGCCAAAGAATATTCATTACCTCCCATTCTGATTCTGAAATGTTGGGAATATTCTTCACCAACAATCCTCCTCCTCATCAATAAATCTTTAATATATGCCTTTATCTGCTAAGATCGATAAGGCAATTTCTGCAGCTTTGCTCCCAGCAGCGTTTCCTTGATTTTCAATATAACTTGCGAAGAAGAAAGTATTGTCCTCCGTTTCAACATATCCAATGAACCATCCTCTAATGTTTACCCCGTTTACATTTCCTGTTCCTGTTTTGCCTGAGAGAACCCGCCCAGGTTTTTCCTCCAAACGGAGAGCGTCCTTAACTGTATTGACGTTATCTTCATTAAAGGAAAAATGATTTGTATAGAAATCGTGAAGAACGTTGACTTGTTCAAGAGGAGAAATCTTTAGAGAAGATTCAAGCCAAAATGAATCAATTCCTCCAGATATATTTTCATTTCCATAACCCAGCTTTTTTAAAAAGGTTTCGATCGTTTCAAGACTATTTTCTTTATCTAACTGTTGAAAATACCAATTGACAGAATTTTTTAAGGCAGACTCTAAATCTTGATTCATATTCCATGCTGGATAGGGGTTTTCCTTTCCGTCCCATCTAAGGGTGGAAGAGTGCCGTGTAATGATATTAGATTCTAAGGCAATTAAACCACTATAAATTTTATAAGTGGAGTCTGGCGATACTCTTAATGAACTTTTATCCTCGTTGTATATGCGGTACTGATCTTTATTTTGATCGTATAAAACAAAGCTTCCTTCAAAGCCTGAAAAATATTTACTTAAATCTTCATATACCGTTTTATCCTCGATGTTATAGTAGCGATTGTTTTCCTCAGCAAAAACAGAAATGAACGGTAATTGAGTTGCGAGCACTATACTTATGAAGCTAAAGATGAAAAAGCTTTTCCACTTTGAGCATTTAGATTGCGGTGAATAGGAGGCTATTTGTTCTATTCTCTTTTTCATCTGCTCCTTGGAGCCGTTTAAAAGGGTTGCCAAAGTAAATTTTCTTTTGAACATACCTTTATCGATAAAATTGATAAGCGTGTATCCATAATCACGGTGATCATCTGATTCCAATGATTGTAGAACAGCCATATCGCAAGCAATTTCACGATCAAGACGCATCTTTTTGAATGCCAACCAGACGAGTGGATTGAACCAATAAACAATTTGAAAAGCAATGGAAAAATAATTTATTAAAATATCATTGTTTTTAAAATGATTTAGCTCATGTAAAAAAATATGTTCCATTTCCTTCTTCGATAGCTGAAAAGAGGAAGGTAAGACAACATATGTTTGAAAAAGCCCATACATCATGGGTGAAGTAATATGAGGCGACACTACCACTTTAATATTTCTTGATATTCCCAGTCTTTTTTTACAAACTGCAAAGACTTTTAAAGTCTCCCGATCGGTTAACTGGATCGAATATTTTTTGATGTTTCTAATGGAAAACCATGCTTTTAATGTGACGCAGACAAAAAATAGCATTCCGCCAAGCCAGATTGTCGCAAGTACGACATTCAGAAGGGATAAATCAGGCTGATTGACCGTAACTGAAAAATCTTCAATCCAATTGAATGTTTCTCCCGTTTTATGACCTTCCTGAGCAGTTAAAGAACGTGTCTGAATTTCATTTTCGATCGTTCGAAATTGAAAATGTTCGTTAATGTTAAAGATGTGAAGAGGTATAAATGGAATCATTAAAACGATAAAAAGGATGTACCATAGATGATAATGCCATTTAGCAGAAAGATGGTTTTCAAATAATTTTTTCATAACTAAAATGACGATGATCGAAAAAGATGAAGCGATAAAACCGATCATTAAATGATTTAAAAACATCCTAATATCCCTCCTTACATGTTTATTCAACATTTGATAATACTCGAATTCTACCATTCTCCTAATCAATTAGCAATTCGATATATAAAAAATTGACATTATTTGATTACGTATGTAGTATTATACTACAAATGTAGTCAGATTACTAATGTAATCGAATAGGGAGGAAATGAACATGAAGCTTAAAAAACGACTATATAAAGCAATGACATTATTATTCTTTTTCACTGTTATCGCTGGATGCAGTGAGGAAGAAACAAAAACAGAAGTGGGAGTGGATTCCACAACAGAGCAATTTAAACAGCTTGAAGAAGAATTTGCGGCCCGGTTAGGTGTTTACGTAATTGATACGGAAACGAATAGGACGATTACCTATCGGGCCGATGAAAGATTTGCGTATACTTCAACTTTTAAACCATTTGCAGCGGCATTTATTCTGCAAAAGTCTACTATTAGTGAACTAAACAAATTGAAGACCTTTACGACAAATGATCTTGTTACATACTCACCGATTACAGAAAAGCATGTTCAAACGGGTATGAATTTATTAGAGATTTCAGAAGCAGCGATTCAATACAGTGACAATACAGCAGGAAACCTTTTGCTTGAGGAGCTCGAGGGACCAAAGGAGTTACAGCAGGCTTTGAGAAAAATTGGTGATCAAACAACAAGTGTCGATCGTTATGAAACGGAATTAAATGAAGCAACACCTGGTGATTCTAGGGATACGAGTACACCAAGAGCCCTTGCTAAAAACCTTCAATATGTTGGATTAGATGAATTTCTCTCCGAATCTAAGAAAGATATTTTTCAAGATTGGTTGAAGGGAAATACGACAGGGGATTCCCTTATTCGGGCTGGAGTTCCCAAGGATTGGGTCGTCGGTGACAAAAGCGGTGCGGGAGGTTATGGAACTCGAAATGACATCGCGATTGTCTGGCCGCCTGAGCGAAAGCCAATCATTATGGTGATTATGTCGAGCAAAGATGAAGTGGAAGCCACTTACAATGATGAGTTAATTGCTAATACAGCGAAAGTGATCGTCGAAACACTTAAATAGAAAGAGGTTTGTCACTTGAATAAAAAGAGAAATAAACCTATGAAGAGGATGAATATTTTGTTTTTTGTTGTTTTTGTTCTCTTCTCCATATTAATTATTCGTCTTGGCGTTGTACAAATTGTGAACGGGGAAGCGTATCTTCATGAATTAGATAAACAAGAATCAACTATCGTTCAATATGAGGTTCCACGAGGAAAAATATACGATCGGAATCAGCGTTTAATTGTTTATAATACACCTGAACAAGCGATCACCTTTACGCCTCCAAAACATCCGCAACCAGCTGAACTATTGGATTTGGCCAAGGAACTATCGGCAATGATCAAGATGAACCAAAAGGATATTGAAAAAGTCCGTACTCGGGAATTGAAAGATATTTGGTTGCTAGAAAATGAAAATGGGGAACAGCTTGTAACAGCAAAAGAATGGCAAGCTTGGAAAAATGGTGACCTTACGGATAAGGAAATATACAACAAAAAGCTTGAGAGAATTACTGCAAATGATTTAAAAAGCGTTGAAGGCAATACGGCAGCTATTTATCGAAAGCTTTCAAGTGCCATCGCTTTAACACCTGCAATCATAAAAAACGAAAATGTATCTGATGAAGAGTTTGCTAGAGTAAGTGAAAATTTAGCTCGTTTACCTGGTGTAGATGTAACAACAGATTGGAAAAGAGAAAGCACCTATGGAGATACATTTTGGAATATGATTGGTGAAGTGACGACGACAGATGAGGGTCTTCCAGCAGAAAAGGCAGAACAATATAAATCAATGGGGTTTAACCTCAATGATCGAGTTGGAAAAAGCTATTTAGAAGAGTTATATGATCAAGTATTACAGGGCAATAAACGTCAAATGAAGATTACATCTGCTCAAAGCGGAAAAGTGATAGATAAGGAGATCGTCGCCGAGGGAGCACTAGGTAAGGACATCGTCCTTACCATAGATATGGAATTTCAAAAACAAGTCGAGAGCATTATGGAGGAGGAGCTCTTAAAGGCGATACGACAGCCTCATACAGAAACTCTTGATACAGCATTTGTTGTGGCAATGGAACCAAAAACTGGCTATATTCTTGCTATGTCTGGAAAAGTGTATGACCGAGAGTCAAAGAAGTTTTATGATTATACGCCTGGCACATTTACTTATGCCTTTGAACAAGGTTCTGTGGTCAAACCAGCAACATTGCTTGCAGGTTATCAAACAGGTGTACGAAAAATAGGAGAAACGATCTTGGATGAAGTCTTGCATATTAAAGGCTCTGGTACTTTCTCGTCTTATACGGTAATGAATCGAGTTAATGATTTAAAAGCGCTCGAACGTTCCTCGAATGTGTATATGTGGTTAACAGCAATCGAAATGATGAATGGCAAGTATGTTAAAAATGGACCGTTAACGTTTGATCCTGAAAAAATTGAGATGATCCGCTTTTACTTTAATCAATTTGGCTTAGGTGTTCCTACTGGAATCGGCTTTTCAAATGAAACTACTGGAATTAAAGGCACGAATCAAAGTACTTTTTTTCAAATTGCGATTGGACAGTTAGACACTTATACACCAATGCAAATAGCCCAATACATTTCAACTATTGCAAATGGTGGTTATCGAATGAAACCGTTACTTGTTCAAGAAATAAGAGAACAAGTAGAAAACGATACTTTAGGAAATATTGTTGACAGAATTCATCCTGTTGTCTTAAACCGGATTGAAATGGAGGATAAATACATCGAGCGGGTGCAGCAAGGACTTTGGCAGGTAACTCATGGAGCACAAGGAACCGCTAGAAAATTTTTCCTCAACGAACCTTATGATGCTGCAGGAAAAACAGGAACAGCGGAATCGTTCAAAAATGGTGTGAAAACATGGAATCAATCTTTTGTTGGATATGCCCCATTCGATCAGCCAGAAATTGCGCTCGCCGTCATTGTTCCGCACGCATACAAGGATGGTTATGCTGCCCCGCACAGTACGGCTAACTCGATTAGTCAAAGAATCTTCCGGGTGTTCTTTAATGAATAATATAAGCGTAGTTATAAGCAGGAGTTGAAAAAGATGAAACGAATTACTTTATGGATGCTCACTTTCTTCCTCATGTTCATGGCCGGTGGCTGCTCAAAAAAGTTAAGTCCTGAGGACAGCTTTTCCATGTATCTAGAAAGCTGGGAAGAACTGAATTTTGCTAAAATGTATCAGCATTTATCCCTAAACGCGAAAGAAAGAATGTCCGAACAACAATTTGTGGAAAGGTATGAGAAGATCTATAACGGAATAGAAGTGAAACAATTAAAGATTACTGGGCGTTATACGGACACGGAAGAAACGAAAGGAGGGGCAATAACATTGAAATATATGGTCCGTATGACTACAAGTGCTGGGCCGATTGAATTTGATCACCAAGCCCAGTTGGTAAAAGAAAAAAGTAATGAAAAACAACAGTGGTTTGTTGATTGGGAGCCCTCTCTTATTTTTCCAATGATGGAGGAGGGCGATACAGTAGGAGTGAGGACGCTTAAGGCGACAAGAGGAGAGATTTATGATCGACACGGCAGTGGTCTTGCGATCAATGCACCAGCTTATGTAGTGGGAATAGTGCCAGAAAAGCTTACAGATCGAAAAGAGACTTCGATTGAAGCATTAGCAGACCTGTTAGCAATAACACCTGACGAGATAAAGCAAAAACTAAGCGCTGACTGGGTTAAGCCAGAATTGTTTGTTCCGATAGTAACACTTCCTTATGGTCAAAAGGATATCGAGCCTTTTTTAACAATACCAGGTGTGATGATCCAAGAGGAAATGGTACGAACATATCCTTTTGGTCGTGCCACCGCTCATTTAATTGGCTATGTTCGAGAAATCAGCGCGGAACAACTACAAGACTTAGAGAAGCAAGGCTATTCCGCTGGTGATATTATTGGTAACACAGGATTAGAGAGCATTTATGAAAATAAATTAAGAGGAAAGAATGGAGCCCATATCTATATCCGTGATAAGGATGGCAACCTAAAAGAAACATTGGCGCAAACAGATGCTGTTGATGGAGAAACGCTTCAGCTGGCACTTGACGCGAACTTACAGTACGAAATTTATCAACAACTCGAGGGAGATGCAGGAACATCTGTCGCGGTTGCTCCAAAAACGGGTGCTCTTCTTGCGTTAGTGAGCACTCCAGCATTTGATCCAAACGCATTTGTACGTGGCTTATCAACAAAACAGTGGGAAGAATGGAGTCAAAATCCGAAAAACCCATTCTTTAATCGTTTTCTTAACCGAAGCGCCCCCGGTTCTGTTTTCAAAACAATTACTGCAGCTGCTGGCTTAAAGTTAGGAACGATAGAGCCAAATGAAGGAAAGCAAATTAACGGTCTTCGTTGGTCGAAGGATGAGTCTTGGGGAGGATATTACGTGACCCGAGTGAAAAATAAGTCTACAGTTAATTTAAGAGATGCTTTCGTCTATTCAGACAATATTTATTTTGCTCAAGAAGCAATTGAAATGGGAATTGAAAGATTTGTTAATGCGATAACAGAATTCGGCTTTAATGAGGAGCTGAATTTGCCATTTACTATGGCTCCTTCTCAACTATCCAATGCTGGGATCAATACAGAAGTTCAATTAGCCGATTCCGCCTACGGTCAAGGGGAAATTTTAATGAGCCCTATTCATTTAGCGATGACATACACTCCCGTCCTCAATGATGGAGATATGCTTTATCCCCTCTTATTAAAAGAGGAAGAACGAAAGATATGGAAAAACAACCTTCTTGATCATGAAACAGTTGAACGAATAGATTCATATCTCCTTGATGTTGTGAAAGACCCTAATGGCACTGGTCATGGTGTCTATATTCCTACAAGAGCAATTGCCGGAAAGTCTGGTACAGCCGAAATCAAAGCCAGCAAGAGCGACACACAAGGTACTGAAAACGGCTGGTTTGTTGCCTATGATCATGACAAACAAGATCTTTTGATTGCGATGATGATTGAAGATGTGAAACAACGAGGAGGCAGCAGTTACGTTGGTAAAAAAGTAAAATCGATTTTTCAATTGCTGCCATAATGACGGTAGTGAACAATTTGATTAGAAGAGATGTAAAGGAACGAATGGTAACGATTTTGGCAGCTATATAATGAGGAGGTGAGCAATTGAAAAGGAGGAGGTTAAAAACAGGTGACGGCCTTGATGATGAAGGGTTTATCGTTAGTGACGTTAACTTGAAATTAATTGATGACGTCTATATGCCTTTTATTAGAGAGTCGGTAGAAAAACTTAAAAACAGTTTTTCAAGAAATTTGCACAGTGTTTATGTTTATGGCAGTGTTGCAGGAGGAGATGCTATCCAATGTAAGTCAGACTTGGATCTTCTTACGGTTTATCAGGAGCAACTGAGTTCTGATCAGTCGAGCCATTTAAAACTTCTTGCTGAACAATTGTCATACAAAGCTAATTTACTGTTTCGTGAAGTCGGCATTGCTGTCGGATATTACGATTATATAATGGATCCGGCAAATTATTATGAGCAGGCATTTCTTAAAGAATTATGTGTTTGTCTATACGGAGAAGATTTAAGACCGCGATTTGGTCCTTATAAACTAACACCGGAGATAGCGATAAGTTTTAATGGAGATATTTGCGATGTTTTACAACGGACAATGAGAAGAATAAGTATAGCTTCAGATGAAGAATTTAAAAGCATCATACAAGGATTTGCCCGCAAACTCATCCGTACGTATTATTCAATGGTCATGGCACGTTCGCAAATATGGTCAACAAGACTAAATGAGCAATCAGAAGTGTTTATCCACCATTTTCCTATGAAAGAAGCAAATGTGAGAACGATTCTAAATTGGGCTGGGGGGGCTTCGATAGATCGAAACATCTGCATAAAATTATTTAGAGAAGAAGGTCAGTGGCTTTGTGAGAACTTCTTTAATGAAGCCAATAAAACGAATGATTAGGATTAGCACTATATAATAGAAAAGAGTAGTATTTGACGTGATCAAATACTACTCTTTTTGCATCATAAATCATTGAAAAAAATACGTGATTATGGTAAATTTATATAGATATTCATTGTGTATTTTAAAATTAACAAAACTACCCTATTTTAATTATACAATGTGGGTAATTTATTCGTCAACCCTTTTAAAAACTTTTTTAGGAGTGTTTTTTATGAATTCTAATTTCGAGGCAGAGCAACGACGATTAACCGGCGTAATGGAAAGCATCTCAGAGGAGATAAACAGATTGGAAGATGAAACATCACGCCGGAAAAATGAAGTCATACAAATTCGTAAACACTTCTGGGATGAAGTGAAAGTAAATACGGATACCTTCGATGACTATCTCGAAACGATCATTGGCTTGAGACAAGAGGTGCAAGCATTATCCGTTAGTCAGGGAACTCATAGACATGCATCAAAGCGTCTCTCGACATTGCGACGTATGCAGGAAGTACCTTATTTTGGACGGATCGATTTTTAGAAGAAGATACTTCAGTACCTGAACAAATTTATATCGGAATTTCTACTCTTCGGGATGCTAGTGGAGAAAATTTTCTCATCTATGATTGGAGAGCTCCGGTGTCGAGTGTTTATTATGATTATCAACCTGGGCCAGCGAAGTATACGACCCCTGGTGGGATAGTTCAAGGAAAACTAGAAAAAAAGTGGCAATATCTTATTCGCAGTGGTCTTCTTCATTCAATGTTTGACACAAGCATTACGATTGGAGACGAGATATTACAGGAGGTACTTGGTAAAGAAAGCAATAAGAAAATGCACAATATCGTTGCAACAATTCAACAGGAACAAAACAAAATTATCCGTTACGATAAGGGAAGACTTCTTATTGTACATGGAGCTGCAGGAAGCGGGAAGACATCGGCAGCTATGCAAAGAATTGCCTATTTGCTTTATAAATATCGCGGTCATCTTCTTGCCGATCAAATTATTCTTTTTTCTCCCAATAAGATGTTTAATAGTTACGTTTCCAATGTGCTTCCTGAACTTGGCGAAGAAAATATGCAGCAAGTAACGTTTCAGGAATATTTACAGCACCGCTTAAAGAGAGAATCACAACTCGAAACTCCTTTTGATCAATTGGAATTTGTTTTGACGCAAAGGAGTTCTTCATTCTACAATTTAAGAATCGAAAATATTCAATTCAAAGCTACTACTACTTTTTTTAAAGCATTATATGCATACCATCAGTCACTAGCATTTTCTGGTATGCAATTCAACGATCTGATCTTTAGAGGACAGCCAATCATCACTTCTTCCCAAATCGCCGAACAATTTTATAACGATATTGGCACACTGCGATTTCATCAACGACTTGAAAAGGTCAAGGATTGGCTCATGATGAAACTAAAAGAAATTGAAAAAAAAGAACGGGATAAATCGTGGGTAGAGGAGGAAATAGAATTACTAAGTAATGAAGCATACCATCGGGCACATCGAATTCTAGCAGAAAAACGAGGCTTTACACGGGAAAGATTAGCTGAGTACGAAATGGAACCGAAAGCACTTGCCCGTTTAATCGTTCATCAGAAATTAAAACCATTACGTAAGCAAGTAAAGACATTGCGCTTTATTCATTTCAAAGAGTTATATAAACAATTTTTTACTGATTCGGAAAGGGCCAAAAAGTGGATTGGCGAAGAAGTGCCGACAAATTGGGCTGCTATTTGCCAATTGACAGTAAACATGCTGGAGGAAGATAAGCTCTATTACGAAGACGCAACCCCATATTTATTATTGAAGGAGCTAATTCAAGGTTTTCAGAGTAACAACACGATTAAACATGTCGTTGTTGATGAGGCACAAGATTATTCCCCATTTCAATTTGAATTTTTAAAACATCTATTCCCGAATGCTCAAATGACCGTCCTCGGTGATTTTAACCAAGCAATCTTTGCTCACGCGCGAGAGATGAGCGACTTTACGCAACTGACAAATCTTTACGGACAAGATGAAACAAAAGTATTCAATATAAGTAGGAGTTACCGTTCTACAAAACCGATTATTGAATTTACACGATCATTTCTTCCTAATGGTGACCAAATTATTCCCTTTGATCGAGAAGGTGAGGCACCTATATTAAAACAAGTAGCCAACCATGATCAACTTCATCGTTCCATCGCTGATATCATGAGCGATTTGCGCAATCATAATGTTAATAGTATTGCCATCATATGTAAATCTGCTGAGGAAAGTAGACGTGCCTATGAAGGGCTTTCCATAATCGAAGAAATGAAACTTTTGAAAAGCAATTCTCTCGAATATGAAGGAGGTATTGTTGTCATCCCAACGTATTTGTCAAAAGGGATTGAATTTGATGCCGTTATTATTTATGATGCCTCAGAGGATGTTTACGGCGACGAGAGTCTGAGCCGCACTTTTTACACGGCTTGCACAAGAGCTATGCATAAATTGATTATATACAGTGTGGGACAACCTTGCCGTTTGTTGCAAAAAGCTCGGCAAGAAAAATTAATAAGAGAAATGGATTGAAGCAAAAAAGGAGGAGTAAGCATGAAAATAAACTTATATATTTTCGTTTCATCTTTAAAAAATAATCACAAAAATGAAGTATTGCAAAAAAGCTACCAATCAGACTTTCGTCCGATGATCGGGGATATCGTTGATGATCCAGGCTTTCATCCGCAATACCATAATGGATACGAAATCGTTAAAGTCACTATTAATTATCACACAAATGAATGTTATGTATCGCTACATCCACTCGCTATAGAATTGGAGGAGATAGAATGGGAAATGTACATTGAGAGGCTTATAGCGAATGGATGGCAAGTGATTTCAAAAGAGAAATGGAAATCATTTCAGTAATTCAATAGACAGATAACTTATATCCATGAAAATCAAGTATTACAAAAATTTTTTTAACAAAGTATAATCGGATATGGGAGTTGAGACAAATGAATAAAAATGACATCGCTAATATCCGAAAGCAATTTAAACTAAATAATAAGTATATGCATATACAAGAAATTTTTAACGTTTATGTGAAGAAGGAGACAGGAGAAATATATACACATATTAGCCAACCCTTTGAGATGCTTGAAAAAGAAGCCCAGGAGTTATTTTTGGCAAACTTCAAAAAAGTTCTAACTGGCCAGCTTGATTCTAAGCTGTTTGAATTAAAATTTCAACATGATTCGATCGGCGGTACACAAGAAATACTCCATGAAGGATTACAGTCAAGTTTATCGGAAGATTGGCAACAACAAATGCTTCGAATCGTTGAAAAAATGTTTGCTGTGAAAGTATATGAATATGATACGGTAGTTACCTTTATTCGTGGCGAGTATCAAAAACCAACCAAAAAACGTGATCAAGACGCAGAAACAGGTGGGGATGACGAAGTGTACTCCAGCTCCTTTATTTTCTGCAGTTTTAACAAGGCTGATCAACCGAAAAAGACGTTAACTTTTGACTATATTGAAAGGGAATTTAGACCCAATACAAATCTTGACCCAATCATTAATTTAACGACACCTTTGGCTGGATTTATGTTCCCTGTTTTTCACGAAAATGCTGCAGATGTGAATCGAATTCTTTATAGTGCAGGAAAAGCAAATGAACCAGATTATCGGTTCATTGCTGAAGTGCTGAATTGCGAAGATATCATCACGGCTGAAGAAGATAAAGCTAGCTTTGAAATCATTATTCAAAAAGTCATTGGTGATGAAGTGGATACAGAAACAATTTCCAATGTATACGAAGAAATTACCCGAGTGGTGCAAGAAAACGAGGACAGCGAAGAAAACGAAGAGCCAAAACTTGACTATAAAGACATTGAACGCATTTTGACTGTTAGTGGTGTGGAAGATGTAGATGCAGAAAAAGTAGAATTTGCCTTTAAGGACGTAATAGAGGACGAAAAACACGAATTTAAGGCGACAAATCTCGTTCCCAAGAAAATCAAGATTAGTACGAATGTTGCCGATTTAGCCATTAATCCAAAAGAAATGAAGAAAGTAAAGTACATTATGTTTGAAGGAAAAAAGTGCTTATTGCTCGAGATCGAAGAAGATATTCACCTCGAAGGATTTAAACTAGATACGATCACCTTATGATTAGAAAAATAACCAAAACTCAGCGCCTATTGTTTTTCGTATAAGATAAACAATGGGCTTTTTTCAAAGTAAATTTAGAAATCTAGCTCTACACAAAGTTTCCTCCACTCGTATTAATGTTGTATTACTGAAAATTGAAGATGAACAAATCCGAGGAAATGATACATTACTTGATAGCAACCCGATTCAAAGTGGTAAAATAAAGGAAAAACAGAGGTTTTATATGGATATTTTTAAAGCGCAAAAGGTGTGCAAAGAAATTGCTGGGGTTAAAGTTTTGCAAGATATTTCCTTCTGCATCAGTCAAGGTGAGACCATCGCAATTAAAGGTAGCAACGGTTCTGGCAAGAGCAGTTTGATTAAGCTAATAGGCGGAATCTACGAGCCTTCCTACGGAATTGTCGAACGGGTGAAGATGAATATCGGTTATGTACCGGAGCACTTCCCTGAGAATATTCGGTTTAGCATAAAAGATTATTTACATTTGATCGCAAAAATAAATGGGAAACTCGATCAAAAGGTTAACACGAAGATAGTGTCCTACGCAGACATTTTTGCTATCAAGGAATTTCTCCATACACCATTAAGAAAGTGTTCAAAAGGAACAAAACAGAAAGTTGGAATTATTCAGGCTTTGCTAATGGAACCTGATTTGATATTATTAGACGAGCCATTAACGGGTTTGGATCAAACAACTCAGTCTAAAGTCATCAAGCAACTCCGGGCTTTTGCAAATATAACAACCATTGTTTTAACGACACATGAGCAAGTTCTTATAAACGAACTTGCCCCACGAATAATTGAGGTTGACAAAGGAAAAATCATTTCCGATTCTTTCGTGGAAATAAAGGAGAAGTTAAACATTATTAAAGCAAAAGTTCCACAGAATAATCTATTACAAGAGTTGACATTTGTTGAGCAAAAGCTTTTGGGGGAAAATACCATTGAGTTTAAAGTTCCAATAACAGAATCTGATAAGGTGCTAAAAATTCTTCTTGAACGAGGCTGTTCAATTATAGAATTGAAAGAAATGAGGTAGGGTAGTGAGTTCATTCGTCCATTATCAAATAAAAAATTACCTTCAATCATTAAAGTTTGTTCCTCCTACCTTTCTATTTTTGTTATGGATATTTATTCTCTACACATATGACCATGCCCCCATTCTTAGCAGCTATGGGGCTTCATCGATTGCAATATATTTAACAACAACATGGATTTCAATGACAGTTTTTACTTTGGAAGAAGAACAAGAGAAATATATTTTGTTTTTTCAACTTGGGAGTAAGGTTAAGTATTTATTCGGTAAATGGCTTTCCATTATAATAATTAGTCTTCCACTTCATGCGTTGGCAATTTTCTACCCAATCATGACAGGCAGCTTTAAGGGAAGTCTCTCGCTCCCATTAATTCTAATCTCAGTTTGCAGCCATGTAATTTTTTCGTTTTTTGGTATTTTAATAGGAACCCTATTTTCAGCAACAAAATGGGGGGCGAAAAAGTATTCGTGGTTATCTGCTGTACTCGTAATCGTTCTCTCTATTTCTGCAAAATCATTGGTGGAGTTAGCATCAATTGCAAAGTGGTTCTTATGGATATTTCCACCCATTTTTACCGTGATCAGGCATATGGAGGAGGGAGATGAAATTTTATTTTTAGAATCTTTGTTCACCGATTCTATCATCATCCTCCTATACCTCATTATCAGTTTTGCTTTACTTATTATACTTTTTAAAAGAAAAGAAAGCTGAACCACAGAAAATACGATTATTTCTTTTACTTGATAAACGGCTATACCTCGTTACCCTTCATACATATTGTATTATGACAGTCTTAATCGTATACAAGGAGGTGAAGAGGGTGGTAAGATCTCCGCGCTTTTGTTTGTTCCCTCGTTATAATTGGTGCGGTCCGGGATGCAGTGGTCCAGGAACCCCTATCAACGCTGTCGATCAGGCTTGCCAACAACATGATTTTTGCTATCAATGGACAAGGGATCGCTGCCGTTGTGACCGTGAGTTTATTGAACGACTCAAACCATTGCAAAACCGTTTCACAGAGGAAGGGAGACATGCGCGAATTCTGTCTCAACATATGAAAATCGTTCGAGGAGTTAATTGTCTTTTTAAAAATTAATGCGTAATCATTCTGTTCTATTAAAAGAAGTTCTATCTTAGCAAAATTAGTTCATATAAAAAATTAACTAGAAAAGAAACGTTCAACACAGAAAAATAAGAAGAATAATAACATATGAATTGCAAAGTGCAGGCCTTTCGCTTCGAAACAAAGCAAAAGGCCTTAGCAGTTTATGTCCACCACATATCAGAGATAGCTTCTTTAAATATTAATGGCTTTAATGTATTCACTGCTTTTGATAATCCTTCATCAATCGACATAAGACCATCTTCATGTTCAATACTGACGACATAGTCATAATCGTATAGACGGAGGACGCTCAGCATGTCAGCCCAAACTTTAGCATCGTGCCCGTAACCAACCGTACGAAAATACCAAGAACGATTTTTCATATCGACATAGGAGGTCATATCCGTAATTCCATTCCGATTTAAAACAGGCTGATCGATGGTTGTATCTTTAGCATGAAAATGATAAATTGCTTGTTCGCGACCTAATATTTTAATTGCCTCAACCGGATCAATTCCCTGCCACCACATATGGCTAGGATCAAGATTTGCTCCGATTGCTTCCCCACATTCTTTTCTTAATCGAAGAAGAGTGGCGGGTGTATGGACAGAAAACCCGCCATGTAACTCAAGTCCAATTTTTACTTGATGCTGCTCAGCAAAACGGGCTTTTTCTTTCCAGTAAGGAATTATTTTTTCTTCCCATTGCCATTTTAAAATCTCTTGAAAATCATTTGGCCAAGGAGCAACTGGCCAATTGGGAAATTTTGCGTTTTCGTGATCACCAGGACAACCGGAAAAAGTATTGACAACAGGAATATTTAAGCTACTTGCTAACTGGATTGTTTTTGTTATTAACTCATCTGCTTCTTCACGTATCTTTTTTTGTGGGTGAAGTGGATTGGAATGACAACTTAAAGCGCTTACAATCAGGCCGCGACTTAACACTTTATCGATAAAATCCTTTTGCTTTTCCTTATTACCTAGCAACTCATCGACGTTACAATGTGCATTCCCAGGATAGCCACCTGTTCCAATTTCAATAGCTTCAATTCCCATTGCCGCTACATGATCTAACATTTCCTCCAAGCCTTTATCCGAATACAATACAGTAAAAACACCTAATTTCATAAAATTTAACCCTCCTTATAACTTATGTAATCCGTTACATTTGATTATAACAAAAAAAATTTGAAATAATAATTAAAACTCTCAATATAATAACTTTTTTTTGATGATTGACAAAGTAGAGAATTAATTTTACAATTTGTTTTGTAATCGATTACATGACTATAAGTTTGAAAGCAGGATGTTTGATGGCAAATATACAGGAAGTAGCGCAAAAAGCTGGAGTTTCAGTTGCTACCGTTTCAAGAGTGTTAAATAACAATTCAACTGTAAGTCCAAGCACTAGATTAAAAGTTGAAAATGCAATAAAAGAATTAAATTATGAACCGAGTATGCTCGGAAGAAATTTGCGAAATTCGGAGAGCCGTCTTTTATTAGTGCTGATTCCAAGCATTTCAAACCCCTTTTATACGGAAATTATAAATGGCATTCAAAATACCGCGATTGCTCATCAATACAATATTCTTCTGTGTGAGACTAATTCGAATCCAGAACGTGAAAATATCTATTTTAATATGGTAAAAAACAAATTGGCAGATGGTGTCATTTCTATGGATCCTACAGTCAATATGCAAAAATTGATTGAGCTTGCTGAAAACCATTCTATTATTTTATGTAGTGAGTATGATGAAAGCAATGTAATTCCGTATGTAAGTATTGACAATGAAATGGCCGCTTATCACGCAGTTAAGCATTTGATTAAAATAGGCAATGAAAAAATCGCACTTATCAATTCAGACGAAAAGTTTCTTTATGCAAGACAGAGAAGAAGTGGCTACGAAAGAGCTTTGGCTGAATTCAATCTACCGCTGCGCAAGGAATGGATCTATAATACAACCCAGCTTGATTTCCAAGACGGAGTGCAAGCGATGAGAATGCTTCTGAAATTAAAAGAAAAGCCATCTGCAATCTTTGCAGTATCAGATACTTTGGCAATTGGGGCTTTAAAGGAAATGAACGCATCAGGGTTAAAAGCTCCTGATGATATTGCTGTCGTCGGCTTTGATAATATTAGTTTCTCCAATATGACAAATCCAACTTTGACTACGGTTGCTCAACCAATGTACAAAATGGGTTGTACTGCTGCGACCATGTTAATTAATAGTATTCATGAAAATAAAGCGGAAAGCATTTTGTTAGATCATGAATTGATTATTCGTGAATCGACAATGGGTTAAGGAGGTTACAAAGAATGGGGATTTCAGTAGGGATTATTGGCTGCGGCTCCATCACGAAGCATCGCCATGCACCAGAGTATAAAGCAAATCCTTATGTTGATCGTTTAGTTTTCTTTGATCATAATCAGGAACGTGCAATGGCGTTAGCCGAAAAATTTGCTGGCCATGCGGTTCAGTCTGTAGAGGAGCTTTATCAAGATCGGACGATTGCGGCAATCAGTGTTTGCTCAACCAATGATGTACACCATATTCATTCGATTCAAGCATTATTACACGATAAGCATGTCTTATGTGAAAAACCACTAGCAATCAGCATAAAACATGCTGAAGAAATACTCGAAGCACAAAAGAAGTCAGGAAAAAAATTAATGGTTGCTCATAACCAACGCTTTACCGAGGCTCATAAAAAGGCAAAAGAATTAATTGATAGCAAGCAACTGGGTGAAGTCTTAACTTTTACAACTACTTTTGGTCACCAAGGTCCTGAATCATGGGGTGTTAATAAAAGTAATTCTACCTGGTTCTTTAAGAAAGCTCGTTCTTATTCGGGCGTTGCAGGCGATTTAGGGATCCATAAAATCGATTTAATTCATTATCTATTGAACGATGAGATCGCTGAAGTCCATGCTTTCCATAGCGCATTAGATAAAGTAGACGAAAATGGAGAGCCAATAGAAGTATGCGACAACGTTGTCTGTGCGCTAAAAACAAAAAAAGGACGTCTGGGAACCGCTTCCTTCTCTTGGACATATTATGGTGCCGAAGATAATTCTACAGCGATTTATTGTCAAAAAGGGATCATAAAAATCTATCATGATCCGAAAGCACCGTTAATTATTGAAACAAAAGATGGAGAAGTGTGCAAATATCAATTTGATTCCATTCAGACGAATGACAATCAAACTAACAGTGGGGTTATTAATGCCTTTGTTGATGCAATTGTTCATGATAAAGAACCAGAAGTTACAGGAGAAGACGCAATAGCTACTTTAAGGGTCATTGAAAAAATACTAACATAAAGTAAAAAGATCAGTCTTTTTTAAATGGAATTGACGAAGTCAGAATTTTCTTTTACTATAGATGTAACGGATTACATAATCAGCGATTTTACTTCTCTATAAAATTAGTAAAAGAACTGAAATATCGGAAATGTCGAATAATGAAATCAATTACATCAATTAAAGGAGGTACGCATGATAGATCAATTGGCTATTAATTCAAATACGTACCACGGCTTTTCATTGGAGGACGCGGTTAAAGGGGCAGCTAAAGCTGGATTTAAGCAAATTGAGCTTGCAGCAGTAAAAGATCATACGGCTCATGTTTTACCAGAAATGTCGGAAAAAGAATTACTTTCAATAAAGAAACTGCTACATCAATATGAAATGCGCTGTGTTGGGATAGGAGCTCATAGCAATGTGATGACGGAAGATGGCATCATTAATGTGCTCAAAAATGTCGAATTAGCAAATTTTTTTGAGTGCAAATATATCATTACTGCCACCGGAGACCCCCATCACGATTCAGATGTCATAGAAGATGAACAAATATTAATTCGTAATCTACTGCCAGTTATTGAGATGTGCGAAAGATTGAACAAGGTTCTCGTGATCGAAACACATGGAAATAATTACGCCACTGGAACTGCTTTAAATAGGCTTGTTCAATTGCTTTCTAGGCGAATAAAAATCAACTATGACACAGCAAATGTGCTCTTTTATGGAAATATTGAGCCGTACGATGATTTACAGGCATCAGTAGCGGAGGTTGAATTTATTCATCTGAAGGATAAACTCGGCGCTAATCAAGAATGGAATTTCCCTGCTATTGGAGATGGAAATATTAATTTCCTAAGAATTTTCCAGATACTTGAACGCGCAAATTATAAGGGACCGATCAGTGTGGAAATCGAATTTACTCCTGAGGGGCCGAGTGGCCTTGATGTGGTGAACGATAGCGTTCAACGTTCCTTCCACTATCTTTCTACCATTCTAAGTAAACTGGGAGGAGTAAGATGAAGAACATCGGATTAGTAGGCTGGGGCTTTATTGGTAAAACTCATTTTGACGCTTATCAACAAATTGAAAGCGCTAACGTTGCTGCCGTCTTTAGCAAGAACGATGAACAAAAAATTGATGGACCTAACTGGAAAAAGGTTCGATTGGTGAAAACGTACGAAGCTCTTTTGAACGATCCGCAAATTAACATTATTGATATTTGTTTACCGACATTTTTACATGAAGAATTTATCATTAAAGCAGCAGAAGCAAAAAAAGATATTATTTGTGAAAAACCTTTGTCATTAACAGTTGAATCTGTTGAGAGGATCATAGGGGCAGTGCAACGAAATAAGGTGAGATTGTTCATTGCCCATGTGCTTCGATTTTGGCCCGAATACAAAGCAATTAAATCGTATTATGATACGGGCAAACTGAACCATATTGAATTCATCCATGCGGGAAGATTAGGGCAAGTACCAAAATGGAACCATTGGTTTAAATATCCGGAAAAAAGTGGTGGAGCTCTCTATGATTTGCATATTCATGATATTGATTTTATTTGCTATCTTCTTGGTGATATCAAAACTGTATATGCCGTCGGCTCAAAAAATGAAAATGGGGCATGGGATCATATTATGACCACTCTCACTTTGAAAAATGGAGCGAAGGCATTAGTTGAAGCATCGCATCGTATGCCGACAGCTTATCCGTTTTCAATGTTTTTTCGAATTCAAGGAGGAGATGCTGCGATTGATTTTCGCTTATCGGCTGGTAACAATATCGAGAGAATCACCCAAAGTTCTGTCCACTACTACAAGAGTAATGAAAAATCTTCTATAGATATTCCTCAAGAGAATGCATTTCAAAATGAACTTTCTTACTTTATCAACTGTGTTGAAAACAATGAAGAGAATAATATTATCCCATTAAACGATGTACTTGCAACAATGAAAATGATGGAGGCCATTCAAACATCTCTGGAAAGTGAACAAATAGTGCAATTATCCTCAGTTGAATGAAAGCGCTTTAACAAAGTGGAATCTTTTTCATAACGATAGTTAAATTGTTATGAAATCGACTCAGGTAGATTACTAATAAATTTAGGGGGTTAATTTTTATGAAGAAGGCGTTAAAGGTATTTTCATTATTTGTGCTAATATTGGTGCCCGTTTTAGCCGCATGCAATAATACGACAACCAGTAGTAATCCTGAAGATGAAGGAGGGGATGATAGCAGTAAAAACAAGTACAAAATCGGTATTCTTGCGCCTGCCGTTACCCATGGCTGGGTTGCTGCCGTAGCTTATCATGCTGAAGCAAGAGCAAAGGAATTGTCTGATGATATCGAGTATCAAATTCAAACGAGTTCGAACGCTGAAGAAATGACGTCACAGCTTGATGATCTCATGACATGGGGAGCAGAAGCGATTGTTGCTTTTCCGCAATGGGAAGGGATGGAAGTTCCGATTCAAAGGGCAGTTGATGCTGGAATTAAAGTAGTTAACTTTGATATTGCGATAAATGTAGATGGGGTATATCGTGTTGCTGGTGACAATGAAGATATGGGAATTCAAGGAGCAAACTATATTGTCGACAAAATTGGAACTGAAGGAAATGTGGTTATTTTAGAAGTTCCATCTTCTGGCTCCGTCTCAGAATTGAGAAAGAAAGGCTTTGTTGAAACGATCGAAAGCCTTGCTCCGGATATGAATTTATTAACCTATGCTACCCAATTTACAAGGGAGGATGGATTGAAGGATTTCGCCGATATTTTAACAAGTAATAGCCAAATTGATGCTGTTTATTCGATGGATGATGAGACGTCGATTGGTGTTTTGCAAGCTATTAAAGAAGCAGGTCGTACAGATATTCAAGTGGTTACTGGTGGCGGCGGTATGCAGGAATACTTCAAGCTGATGCCTGAAAATGAAGATATTTGGATTCAGTCTGCCCTTTATAGTCCTGCGATGGTAAAGGATGCTGTCGATATTGCGGTGAAAGTATTAAATGGAGAGTCGGTAGAAGAAGAGACGATCATCCCGACAACGATTGTCGATCGAGATAATTATGAACAATTTTTAGATGAGGGTTCACCTTATTAAGACCTTTTTAAGTTAGATGAGAGAGGGAAAGCAGCACCTGAACCCTCTCTTTTAATACATAAACCATGTATGGAAGTGATACTATGCGCATTGAGATGAATCATGTCTATAAAGCTTTTGGTCGCAACGAAGTCCTCAAAGACGTTTCTTTTTCCATAAAAGGAGGGGAAATCTGTGCTTTACTAGGGGAAAATGGAGCAGGTAAATCAACACTAATGAATATTCTCGGCGGTGTTCTCAAACAAGATTCTGGATCAATTGTTATCAATAATTACGAAGTAAATTTTCAAACTCCAGCAGATTCGCAAAAACAGGGGATCGCTTTTATCCACCAAGAACTTAACCTAATTAATGACTTGCCAATCTACGAAAATATGTTTCTAGGGAGGGAGCTTAAGACAAAAAGTGGCGCTCTCGATCTAGAAGAGATGAAAAAGGAAACAGCAAGAATGTTTCAGAAAATGAAACTTGAATTAAACCCAACGACGATGGTCTATGACTTAGATGCTTCTTACAAACAGATCGTGGAAATATGCAAAGCGATGATGGCGAATGCCTCGATTATTATTATGGATGAACCAACTACTTCTTTAACTGAACAAGAAATTGAACGAGTCTTTACCATGATGAGAACGATGAAAGAGCATGAAGTTGGGATCATTTTTATTTCTCATAAACTGAATGAAGTGATGGAGATTTGCGATCGTTTTGTCGTACTACGTGATGGCAATTTGATAACAGACGGCAATATTTCTGATGTATCGACCCATGATCTTGCACGACATATGGTCGGGTAAGATGTCAGAACCGAGTCATTAAGACGAGAGAAAAAGCTAGGGGAAGAAGTGTTGCGGGTAGAAGGACTGACCTCTGCACCATTTTTTAAAGATATCGACTTTTCAATTCGCGCCGGAGAAATTATAGGATTTACAGGTTTACTTGGGGATGGGCGAAGCGAACTCTTTCAAACGATTTTCGGAGCTGAAGGAATTTCAGAAGGAAAAGTATTTTTAAATAGTGATAAAGTAACGATTAGAAGCACGACACAGGCTATTGAAAAAGGAATCGCTTATCTTCCTCGGAATCGAAAAGAAAATGCGATTATTAAGGATATGAATATCATTGAAAACGCCTCAATTGCTACATGGCCAAAATTTGCAAAACGAGGGATTATTTATGCAGAAAAACATAGAGAAGTTTTCGAGGGACACCGGAAGGCACTTCGGATTAAAATGGGCGAACTGACAGATAGTATTAACAGCCTTTCAGGAGGAAATCAGCAAAAAGTTATATTAGCGAAATGGTTGGCTGCAAATCCACAGCTCCTCATTTTGGATAACCCTACACAAGGGGTCGATGTAGGTGCAAAAGAGGATATTTATGATATCATCTTGAAGCTCGCCGACGAAAAGATTGCCATCGTCGTATTGTCAAGTGAAGCCCATGAAATTATCCGGGTCTGTGATCGAGTCTTTGTCATGTATCACGGGGTGATTCAAGGCGAATTATCAGGTCAGAACATGACTGAACATCAAATTATGACTCTAGCTACCGGTGGGAAATTACTAGAAGAAGAGGAGGGCCATTTCAATGAGCACATCGAATGTTGAAAAACCAAATTTCGTTCGTTGGTTTAAACATAAATGGTCAAATGAACCGTTATTTAGTACAGCGATTGCACTTATTATTATGATTATACTGCAAACATTAGTTTTAGGATTTGACTATGATTCGTTCGGGAGCTGGTTTCAGTCATGGATTAATAACTGGATTAATATTTTAAGAAACAATGCAAGTATTGGTATTATCGCATTAGGTATGACCTTCGTCATTATGACAGGTGGGATCGATCTAGCAGTTGGTTCTACACTAGTAGCAACAGGTGCATTTGCCATGATTCTCCTTGATACGGGAACAAAGGGGTTCTTGGGAATGCTCGGAATGAGCGGTATGCCTGCATACATTGTGACGATTGTACTCGTACTCTTATTTGGTTATCTTCTTGGGGCACTAATTGGGGTGACGATCACAAAAGGGAATGTTCCACCATTTATCGTGACGCTCGGAGCGATGCTTATTTTCAGGAGTGTTACCCAACATTTTATGCAAGGCTATAACACAACTCTTCCTTCTGAATTTTTACAGATTGCCAGCTTAAATATAGGAAACTACATGATTATGCCAATCATCTATTGGGCTGTCATAGCATATGTTCTTTATTATATGTCAAAGCGGACCACTTTCGGAAGACAAATCATTGCCGTCGGCTCGAATGAAAAAGCGGCAAAGTTATCCGGTGTAAATGTTGATAAAATAAAATTACGCGTCTATGCTTTAATGGGGTTGCTTGTCTCGATCGCTGCCATTATCCAAGTTTCTCGCGTCGGTTCAATGGATTTTTCAAATGCCGGTAGAGGAATGGAGATGGATGCTATTGCTGCAGCTGTTGTCGGTGGAACAAGCATGAGCGGTGGAAGGGGCTTCATACTAGGTACGGTGTACGGAATGCTCATTATCGCCGTCATGAACAATTTACTAAATCTTTTCGGTGTCCCACCATTTTTAAGAGAAGCTTTTAAAGGCTTCATCGTAATTGGGGCGGTATTATTACAACGAAAAGGAAATAAAGGGAATGGAGCCCTTTCTTCATAAGTTGCCTAGCATTTATCGAAACAATAAATTGAAAATGGAAAGGGAGACTTAGCTGACTTTATTATTTCTGCAGAGCATGTTTCTTTTAAAAATAACCATTCAGTATAATTCTCAGGTTCAAAGATGTTGAAAATAGTAGAAAAAAGGATAGATGCTTATCTATCCTTTGCAGTATGATTTAAATCTTTATTTCATTTATCCCTTATTCACCTGCACACCTTTTTTTATACATGCCTCCCTTTCCCAAGGGCGACTTTTCCAGCGCCTAAGGGCGAGAATTCCACGAATCCATTCGTCCATTCCTTGAGCGATCCAAACTCCTAGTAAGCCTAATCCTAGATGAATTCCAAAAACATAACTAAAAACGACAGCGACACCCCACATAAAAATAATTCCAGTAATCATGGGGAAACGGACATCACCAGCAGATTTCAATGAGTTCATAAGGACAATATTCATTGCTCTTCCTGGTTCAATGAAGACAATTGCCCACAAAACAGGGATTCCGACCGCTAGAATCATTGGATCGTCTGTAAACATTCCTAAAATCGGAGAGCCAACCAAGGCAATCACCAATGAAACGATGAAAGATGCAGCAGTGGCAATTTTTAATGTCTTTAATCCACGGTGAAGGGCTTTGTCATATTCTTTTGCTCCAATATATCTAGACACCAAAATCTGTGTTCCCATTCCAATTGCCATCGTAAATAAGAAGCAAACCATTGAAATATTAACGATATAGACTCTAGCTGTTAAAGCAGCCGCTCCAAGTGAGGCAACGATCCCGGTAATAATGAGCTGTGAAAATTGATAGGACAAATTCTCTCCAGCAGACGGTAGACCGATTCGGAGAAGACCAAAAAAATCGACATGATCAATTTTTACGATATCACGGATTTTGATTGAAATAGCAAGCCTTTTATATACTAGAAAAACTAAAATGACCACGGCAACTACTCGAGCGATAACGATCGCCCAGGAAACACCAACTACACCTGTGATTGGAAGGCCGAATAATCCAGAGAGAGCAAAAATGTTCCCGCCAATACTAATGATATTCATAAGGATGGTAACAACCATCGATTCTTTTGTATATCCATAGCTACGTAGCACGGCACTGAGTGCAAGAGCAAGGGATTCGAAGAATAAAGAGAGGCCACAAATTTGCATAAAAATGAGCCCATAATCATAAATTTTTCCTTGTACATCAAAGAGTTTTAAAAAATGTTCTCCAAATAGAAAGACAATAAGCGCCATCATTAAGCCGAACCAAAAGTTCATTCCAAAGGCAGAACGAGCCATTTGTTTCGCATCGGCCAGTTTACCTGCCCCAAGCTTTTGTCCAATTAAGATCGTCGCACCTATTGAGGTAACATTAAATACTAAAATAAAGATGTTAAGAAGTTGATTGGCGACTCCGACACCTGCCGCCGCGTCATCAGAGTAGTGACCAAGCATAAAGGTAGCGATTATTCCCATACTCATATGCAACGCGATTTCAATAAAAAGGGGCCATGTAATCTGAAAAAGCGTTTGTTCTTTATATTTATTGGTTTCTTCCACGACGTTATTTTCTCCTTTTAAATTCCAAATCTCAAATACTCATTCATTTTAATCCTATTTTTAAAAATGTAAAGGAGAAAATATAAAAAAAGACGGAATTGCCTTTTCAAGAGGAAATTCCGTCTTTAACTTAATTCAATTTTCCCCTTAATAAGGAGGCTGCTTTTCGAGGAGAATCGGCTTTCATAATTTCTGATACAATAGCAATACCAGCGATTGGTAAGTCTTTTAATCTCTCTATATTATTTAATTTAATTCCTCCAATGGCAACAACCGGAATGGAAACAGCTTCTATGATTTTTTCGAGTTCTCCCTCCGCTAAAACCTTGGCATCATCCTTTGAAGCAGTTGGAAATACGGCGCCAACGCCAATATAATCTGCTCCATCTTTCTCAGCGGCAATCGCTTCTTCAACAGAGCCTGCTGATACACCTACGTTCACAGTAGGAGGAATGATTTGTTTAATGGAAGTAAGAGGGAGATCCTCTTGTCCAACATGAATACCATCAGCTTCGACCGCTAAGGCAATATCGACCCGATCATTAATATAAAGAGGAACTTCATAGCGAGAGGTCAGTTCCTTCAGCTTAAGCGCTTTTTCAAAAAATAGCTTTCCAGAGTTCGTTTTCTCTCGAAGTTGGACAGCTGTCACTCCACCTTTTATCGCTTCTTCGACAATGGCTAAAAGCTCAGGAAGTGGAATGGATTCTTCTGTGACAAGATATAATTTTAACTGTTCTTTCATACGAAACGGACACCTTCTTCCCAAGTAATCCCATCCATTAAGAAAATTTGATCCAATAATTTGATACGGTATGTACCGATCCCTTCATCTTTTTTTAATTGCTTTTTAGCAAGTTCACCTGCAATGCTCATCGTAGACATACCTGCAACTGCAGCGGCAAACCAATCAGTGCTTACACCAGCAAAAGCTGCAATTAAAGAAGCTGTCGTACAACCTGTCCCTGTAATTTTCGTTAATAACAGATCACCATTATCAATGCCAATGACATCAGTCCCGTTTGAAATATAATCGACTTTACCACTGATAACAGCAATCGCATTTAGTTTCCGAGCCGCATCTAGCACAAGTTCTCTACTTGAAATCGAGATATCACCAGCATCGACACCACGTGTTTGTGCATTGCCTCCAATGAGAGCAAATACTTCTGATGCATTTCCCCGAACAATCGAGACCTTGACTGTGTTTAAATAATCTTTTGCACGCTCGGTGCGAAAAGGTGTTGCCCCAACGCCAACGGGATCGAACACAATGGGAATGCCTTTTTTGTTGGCTGCTTGACCAGCGAGCTTCATCGCTTCATACATTGCATCATCGATCGTTCCAAAATTGATCACAATCGCTTCGGCAAGTTGAGCCATATCAACCACTTCTTCAACGCTTGTTGCCATTACTGGAGAACCGCCAATAGCTAAGGTCACATTAGCACAGTCGTTAATTGTGACTGTATTCGTTAAATGATGAATGAGAGGTTGAACTTCTTTTACTTGTGTAAATAAGTCTTTAATTGTTTGTTTCACGTATTTCACCGTCCGTTTTAATTAAGATTTGCCTTTTTATAAAGTTCATAAAAGTGATGTGTCGGCCCATGCCCGCGGCCTAGCTCAAGACTATGCTTAATCGCTATTGAAATGTACTGTTTCGCTAATTTAACTGCTTCAAACATGGAATAGCCTTTGGCTAAATTGGCAGCAATTGCCGAAGAAAGGGTACAGCCAGTTCCATGAGTATTTTTTGTTTCGATTCTTTCTCCATGAAGCCAGTGAAAATATTGTCCATCATAAAAGAGATCGTTTGGATTCCCCTGCAAATGGCCACCTTTTAATAAAATCATTTTCGCACCTAACTCCAATAATGTTTTACTGGCGGAGAGCATATCTTCTTCTGTCTCTATTTTCCGATTAACAAGCACTTCTGCCTCTGGAATATTGGGTGTAATTATCGTTGCCAAGGGAATCATATGCTCGGTTAATGATTGGATTGCTTCTTCCTGTAGAAGATGATGTCCGCCTTTTGACACCATCACAGGGTCTAAAACAATTTGATTTGGTTGATATTTTTTCAAAGCTTGAGCGACTGTTTCAACAGTAGCCGGAGATGAAAGCATACCGATTTTGACTGCATTGACAGGAATATCGTCAAAGACAGCTTCTATCTGCTCGCGAATAATTTTGTTGTCTATGTTCTGTACGGATCGTACTTCTTGTGTATTTTGAGCGGTTACAGCAGTTATCACAGACATTCCGAATACTCCGTTAGCAGAAAAAGCTTTTAAATCAGCTTGAATTCCTGCACCGCCACCTGAATCAGAACCTGCGATTGTTAGCGCTGTTTTCATGAATCATTCCTCCAATTGCATGATTTCTTATTAATACTTTTAATAATCCATAACCCATCAGAGCTCCAGTTATTGAGCTAATCGCAAAGGCAGGAACTAGTCCAAAAAGAGTCGCCTCTTGCCCTAGAAACAGCACGGCGATTGGGTATGTTGCTATCGCACCGATCATTCCTGTCCCAACTACTTCTCCGAATGCCGCAAATGAGAGCTTTTTTGTTTTTTGATACAGAAAAGCAGCCAGCAATGCTCCGATCATACTTCCAGGGAATGCAAAGACACTTCCTGTTCCGAGCATATTGCGCAAGGAAGAAGAGATAAAAGCTTGTAACACGGCATACCATGGTCCGAGAAGAACCGCCGATAAGACATTGGCAAAATGCTGCACAGGAAAAATTTTTGCAAATCCAACTGGGATGTAAATCATGCTGCTTGAAATCGTTGTAATTGCAGCAATTAACGCTGTCAATGTCATCTTATTAGTTTTTTTCATAATCTTCTATCCTCTCTATTTGGATATGATGTTTTTAAAAGCACTATTTGCGTCAACTTCTTCTTTTAAAACACCTGTCTGGTAAAGCCATGCTGCAACCTCTTTCCAAACTTTTTCCTCTTGATAACCGAATGGGTGAGAGGGGTCATCCATTAATGGAAGAAGGACGTTTAAGCTTTCTGTCTCAACATCTCGATCAAGTGGAAAGCTGTCATTCTCGTTGTTAAATAGCACTTCCAATCCTTCTTTTGGATTATTTTTGACGTCTTCTTGTCCCTTTGTAAGAGCTTTCCAAAACTTCGAGAATACCTCTTCTTTTTTTTCTAAAGTATCTTCACCAGTAACAAGAATAAGTTCATAATTATCAGGAACCCCATAATCCGTTAAAGGAAACATGTCAACGTCATAACCTTCTTTTTTAAGGAGCACAAGCTCGTGATTTACATAAGCTCCAACTAATGCATCAACATTTTTGGTTGCTAATGAAGGCATAAGATCCCAACCGACATCCGTTAGTTTTACATCGTTAGCATTACCGCCATCATACTCCACCATAGTCTTTAAAATCGCTTCACTTACGGAAGAAGAAGGGTAGCCAACATTTTTCCCAACTAAGTCTTTTGGTGATCCAATGCCATTATCTTTTAAATACATAATTCCATCTAATGAGTGGCGAACAAGTGCAGCAATTGAAATAACAGGAATATCTTCAGCTCTAGACATTAATAACTGGGTTTGATAACTAATGGCTAAATCAACTTTACCTGTTGCTGCAAGCTTAAGTGGGTCATTTGTATCAGCAGGCATTTCCACCTTTACCTTTAAGCCTTCATCTTCAAAATATCCTTTTTCTTCCGCCATATAGATTGCAGAATGAACAGCGTTTGGATACCAGTCGAGCATAATGCTAATTTCTTCTAGCTCATTTTTAGTAGATTGAGTGTTTGAACAGCCAATGAGAATCGTTAAGATAAATATAAAACTGAACATCATACTTTTTTTCATTTAATTTCAACTCCAAAATTTATAATCTGTTTTTCCAACGTAATGTTCTTTTTTCTAGTAATGATGCAATGGCAAACAGAATAATCCCAACAACAGTTAAAATGACGATCGATGCAAATACGCCACTTGCATTTAAATCTCCTGACATTCTTCGACTATAGTAGCCAAGTCCTTCACTTGCTCCAAGCCACTCACCAATGGTTGCTCCAACAAGAGAGTAGACAATCGCAATTTTCAAACCAGAAAAAAAGGAGGGAAGTGCCATTGGAATATTTAATTTCGAAAAAATTTGCCGTTTGTTTGCTCCCATTGATCGTAACAATTCAATATAGTCTTTATCACACGACTTTAAGCCATCGTATGTTGCAACAACAATAGGGAAGAAAGACATTAATACCGTCACCGCTACTTTGCTCCAAATCGAGTAACCAAACCATAAAACAAATATGGGAGAGAGGGCGATGATCGGTATCATCTGCGAAATCACGACTGCCGGGTAGAGCATTTTTTCAATTGTTTTCGAGAAAAACATGCTCACTGCAAGAGCAACTCCTGCCGTGACTGCAATGATAAAACCAATGGAGAACTCGACCATCGTAGCCTTTAAATGTTCCAATATAAGTGGTCTCCACTGTTCAACAATATGGCTTGCAACGCTCGTAGGCGCAGGAATAATAAAGGCAGGGACAATTTTACTGCGCACCAAATATTCAACCAAAACCATTATTAAAATGACAAAGACGACAAAGAAGCTGTATTGTTTTAAGAAGTTTTTCATATTAGATCTTCTTCTCCAGTTCTTTTCGCAATTCAACCAAAATTTGCGAATGAAGCATTTCTTGATAGCGCGGCCGCGGCAAAGGAACAATCGTTTCTTCGATCTTTCTGTCTTCTTTCAATAAAATAATTCGATCTGAGAGATAACAGGCTTCTTCTAGATCATGTGTAATAAAGACAATCGTTTTATCAAGCTCCTGCCAAATTGATAAAAGCCAAGCTTGCATTTCTTTTTTTGTAATTGAATCCAATGCACCGAAGGGTTCATCAAGTAGGAGCACTTCTTTTTCCGTTAGCAACGTACGCAGGAAAGCTACACGCTGTCTCATTCCACCAGAAAGCTGATTAGGATACGCTTGCTCATAATCTGATAAACCTACTTTTTTCAACCAACTGCGGGCATTTTCTTTTGATATCTTTATTTCTTTCTTAATTTCAGCACCAATCATAATATTGTCAAGAATCGTTCTCCACGGAAAGAGCAGATCCTTTTGCGGCATAAAACCAACATCACCGAGAGTGACAGGCTTTTTATTGATGGAAATTTCGCCTTCATCAGCTTGTAACAATCCTGTAATTAACTTGAGAATGGTACTTTTTCCTGTACCACTTTTTCCAATTAACGAAACAAATTCACCTTGTTGAACGGTTAAATTTAGTTTTGCAATCACTGGAATTTCTTTCTTTGGAAATGTGTAAGTAACATTTTTAAGTATAAGTGTCATTGTCTTATCCTCGTTTAAATTGGCCAATCATGCTCATAATAGTTCATATCCCAAAATAAGTATTCGTATTTGGATGTAATTTGGAAATGTTCCTCCAATAACGCAAGTTCACGCTCCGGCAGTCCTTCAGCTAGTTCATCCATAAGTTTAATCAACGATTTCGCACCTTCTCCAAAGGTTTCAGAATCATATGTATCAATCCATTTTGCATATGGATTTGAGGAAATTCGCTCTCCATATTGTTTACGCAAAAGTTTCCCAATTTCCCAATAATCCCAAGCGCAAGGTAGTAAGCATGAAACGACTTCAGCCAACGTTCCGTTTTGTGCCACATTTAGCATGTAGCGTGTATAGGCGAGATTGATTGGCGTTGGCTTGGTAGCCTCCAACTCTTTGCGAGAGATGCCAAACTCAGCAGCGTATTGACGATGAAGTTCCATCTCAAAATGAAGGGTTTCATGTAATATTTTGGAAAAATGTTCCATCGTTTCCAGATCACGTGCTTTAGTTACGGCAGCAGCAAAAAGCTTCGCATAGTCGATTAAATACACATAGTCCTGTTTCATATAATGTGCGAATTTTTCACGAGGGAGTGTACCTTCTCCTAATTGCTGTACAAACGGATGACGATGACTCTTTTCCCATATTGGTTGCACGTTTTTAAAAAGTCGACCCGTGAATTTACTTGATTTCCTTATCTCCACCTTATTTTCCTCCTTTGATAAGTAAGCTTTTGAGGATGCTTGTATATAAATAAAAAAACCACTTTCCGAATTTTTCGGAAAGCGGTAAGGCATGAGGGCATCATACGCCATTACCTACTTCCCTACGCTAGTACGAACTAGATCAGGTTCAAAGGGTACGTCTCAGCCATAAGGCGCCCCTAGCAGAAAATGAAATTATTCAGTTGAATTTTGTTCTATTAAGAAAAAGATTCATATATTTATATACAAAAAACCTCCACAAAAGTGGAGGTTGCATCTCTAAATGAAACAACATTACCACTTCCCTACGCCAGTTTTAACCGGATCAGGTTCAAAGGGTTTAGAACATCTTGTTCAATCTCAGTCCATAAAAAGACTCCCCTAGTGTTCATATAAAAGTTTATAATCATATTAACACGGTTTCATACCCTGTTCAAGTAGTGCACATAAATAAACGAAGAGGAGTGGACAAATTAATGACAACAGGATTGCTGCATCATCTTGAAATTTATGTTTCCAATCTAGCAAAATCAAAGGAATTTTGGAGTTGGCTTCTTGAAGAATTAGGATATCGTTCATTTCAAAAATGGGACAAAGGTGAAAGTTGGAAGTTAGGGGATACATATCTCGTTTTTGTGCAAGCAGAGGAAAGGTTTTTGGAGCCCCCATATCATCGCTGCCGAGTTGGTTTAAACCATTTAGCTTTCCACGCAGATTCTCGTCAGCATGTAGACCATTTAACAAAGCGATTACGAGAAAGAGGTGTAAGTATACTTTATCCAGGTCAACATCCATTTGCTGGTGGGGAAGATCATTACGCCGTTTATTTTGAGGATCCTGATAGAATTAAAGTTGAATTAGTTGCAACGATGCCATAACTTTAGTTAAAATCGCTATTTACGGTAGAAGCAATGAATGAACGAAAAGGCGCCAAATCCTCTTGTTTAAGGCTTTGGCGCTATTGTTCTTGTTGAAATTGATCGACATCGTAGTTGTGTATAACTCTTTTAATGAGTGAATCTACATCTAGCTCCGGTGCTTAGACCTATTAAATTTCCCATTCCATCTGTACGATCAGTCAACCTACGTTGCTAGCCCCGTAAGTTTCCTATTTCTCTTACCTGAATGGTCCAATTTATACGGACCTGAACAAAGCGCATGTGCTTTTGTTCTGATAATTAAATCGTCTCAAGAATTTTTTTTAAAGCATGATCAGCGTCTACATAATCATAACCGAGATCTTTTGCAACTGCTTCATAAGTAATGGCACCAGCAGCAACATTAACGCCACATTTTAAAGCATGATTTTCTGAAATTGCTTTGTGTATCCCTTTATTGGCAATTTGCAAAGCATACGGGACAGTAACATTCGTTAGACCAATTGTAGACGTTCTTGGAACAGCACCAGGCATATTAGCAACAGCATAATGGACAACACCATGTTTCAAGTAAGTTGGAGCATCATGTGTAGTAATGCGATCCACGGTTTCAAAAATACCACCTTGATCGATTGCGACATCAACTACAACTGAGCCAGGTTTCATTGATTCAATCATTTCTTCTGTAACTAATTTTGGTGCTTTTGCACCTGGAATTAATACGGCACCAATTACTAAATCAGACTCGCGCACTGATTGGGCAATACTAAGTGGATTGGACATCAATGTTTGAATATCGTTTCCAAATAAATCATCTAATTGTCGGAGACGGTGGGGACTTAAGTCAATAATTGTCACTTCGGCACCTAAACCAATAGCAAGCTTGGCTGCATTCGTACCTACTACACCACCACCGATGATCGTGACCTTGCCACGCTTGACACCAGGAATACCAGAAAGCAAAATCCCTTGACCGCCATTAGATTTTTGTAAAAATTGCGCTCCAATTTGCGCTGACATACGGCCAGCTACTTCACTCATTGGTGTCAATAGGGGCAAGGTGCGATTAACTTCCACTGTTTCGTAAGCAATAGCTGTAACACCATTATCAACCAACGCTTTTGCCAGTTCTGGTTCAGCAGCTAAATGTAAATAAGTAAAGAGAATTAAACCTTGACGAAAATAGCCATATTCCGATGGGAGAGGTTCTTTTACCTTCATAACCATTTCGGCCGCCCATGCTTTATCAGGTGTTGATACGATTTCAGCACCTGCTTCGATATAAGCTTTATCTGTAAAACCACTTCCGGCTCCAGCTTCTGTTTCAATTAAAACACGATGACCTGCTTTCACTAGAGCAATAACACCAGCAGGCGTCATCGCCACTCGATTTTCGTTATTTTTAATTTCTTTTGGCACACCAATTAACATTTAAAATCCCCCTTATAAATGTTGACCTAAAATTCTATTTTAATTATAATTTTTTGAAAATATTTTGAACATTGTCGAAAGATTAAAAAAAGAAAAGGAGCATTTGTGAAATTTCACAAATGCTCCTTTTCTTGAAGACGCTCAAGTTTTAAATCAATAAATAACGCTACTTTTTGATGGGGATCACGCAAATTTATTGCTCCTATTTCTGCGATTCGCTTTAATCGGTAACTTAATGTATTTAAATGGATATGTAATGCTTTAGCAGCTTCGTTCATGTTACTATCAAAAATCAAATACGTCTCCAACGTATGGAGAAGTTGGGTATGATGCTTTAAATCATATTGTTTAAGCCTTTTTAATGAAAGATTTTCGTAATGCTCCAATCTATTTTTTTCAAAGATTAAATCTAAATATCGATAAATCCCCAGTTCTTGATAATTGATCAATTGTGCAGCTAGATCGGGAAACTTCTTTTGGCATTGAAGAACGAAAAGAGCTTCTTGATAACTCCTTTCAATATCAGTATAATCTTGAGAAATTGTTCCACACCCACCATTGATTGAGTTTATACTAAACCGCTTACACATATGGGCGATAAACTCCGTGATAAATGCTTTCAAATCCCTCTCAGTATATTTATCCTCGTTTGGGGCTGTGAGTAAAATAACTTCTTTTTCATCAAAAACACGAAAAATGATTTTCAATTGTTGTGTCGTTGAAAGAAGATAGAAAATTTGTTGCTGATTTTCTTTAGAAATTTCTTCTTGAAATTGAAAGACAACAACAGAAAAGATTGCAGGAGGCAAAAGTTGAAATTCCGCAAATTTTTCACGAATTTCTTTTTTGGAGCGTATATTCCCTGTTAATAGCTTCCAAAAAAACTCATTAATTCCTTCATCTGATTCTTTTTGCAAACCTTGAAGTTGGAGTAAATGATTCTTCACTGCTTGAGCTGCTTGTTTAAAAAGGGGAAAAGATTGATCAGACAACTTTCTTTCAACCTCCAACGCCCAAATATAACCAAGTACCTCGTTATTTTTTCGAATTGCAATCGCGATTCGATCTCCGAGACCAACTTCTTTAATTTGAGCAATTCGCACAGGTTCATCAGTACGATTAATTTTCGGTAATATATGATTCTTCCACAAGCTGTTAATCACTTTTTCAGGAACACGCCGTCCTATAATCGTCTGAATTCTCGCTTGATCGGTTTCTTCATTATGCTGACTATAAGCAAGAAGACGATGATTGGCATCCTCGATTGTAACAGGACAATGAAAAACTTCACTTATGCGATCAACCAAGCTTTCTAATGTCTTAAAATTCCCTTTAAACGGATTATCATTTTTACTGTAAAGATCCATCGTATCCGTTCTCCTTATAAACTGAAATATGTATAATCATAGCTTACGTTTTAGGGACTTGTATATGTAAATTGCAGAAATTTTTGCGAATAAAAATAGGGGAAATTAATCGTGCAAGTAAGGTTTGCTACATTTGTGAAAAATCAAGCTCAATATCAATCATTATGGAGCACATCAAGCTCTTTTTATTTGGTTTTCTTAAACTAAATTTTTGGCTTATGTCGTGCGAAAACAAAAGTTTCACACTCCTTTCAATTATAATGAAAGATTAGAGAAAAATGAGGGGAAAACAACATTGACATAAAATAAAGTCTTTACTTTAGAGCATTTATGCCGAAAACATGGAGTTAGTATTTAATAGTTTTATAGATTTTCTCTGTATTTTCAAAAGAAATCCCAAAAGATAATATTTTTAAAAATAAAAGTATAGACATTTAATAAAATAAGTATATAATTAATTTTGTAAACGATTCAAGAAAGCGCTTTTTTTGATTATTTATCCAATATTTCATAATAAAGGAGTTTGATTGAGATGAAAAAAATCTTATTAGCCTGTAGTTCTGGAATGTCAACAAGCCTTTTAGTGACGAAAATGGAAGAGTACGCGGCATCGATCGGTGATGAAGTAAAAATTTGGGCAGTAGGCCAGGATCAAGCAAAAAAAGAATTCGCCAATGCTGATGTTGTTTTAATCGGACCACAAATGAGTTTTTTAAAGGGAGAATTCCAGAAAGACGCAGAACAATACGGAATTAAAGTGGAAGTTATCGACATGATGGCCTACGGAATGGCCGATGGTAAAAAAGCGTATGAACAAGCACTTTCACTAATGTAATGGAGGAATGGTCGTGGATAACCTCAATTTAGAAGAGCTATCAGCAGAACAAGTCAATTTTATGCTTATTCTTCATAGCGGAAATGCAAGGAGCAAAGTAATTCAAGCATTGCGCGAATATAAAGAAGGAAGAGTAACAGAAGCTGATCATTTGCTGATTGAAGCTGAAGAAGATTTAAAAGTCGCCCATCAAATTCACTTTAAGATGGTTCAGCAAGAAGCTTCAGGGACAAAAGTCGAGTTTGCATTATTACTTATGCACGCAGAAGATCATTTAATGTCAACATTATCAATGAAAGAGCTAGTAAAGGAAATGCTAGACCTCTTTAAACAAAAAAAATTATAAAGGGAGGAAGCGGCGATGTTTGAGAAACTAAGTAAATATCTTATTCCAATCGCTGGAAAATTAAATAATAATCGCTTTTTATCAGTGTTGCGCGACGCATTTATGTTAGCGTTCCCATTAACGATTTTCGGTTCCATTTTTGTCGTATTAACAAATCTACCATTCTTAGAAAAAATTATGAGTGCTGGAGCTCTAGCAAATTTTAAGGACATGTTTGGAATCGCTTCCTCAGCAACGATGGGGATTATGTCCGTCTTTGTTGTATTCGGCATCGGATATTACTTGTCGAAAAGCTATGAGGTTGAAGCAATTTTCGGAGGAGCGATTTCACTTGTTTCCTTTCTATTATTAACTCCATTTATTGTAACACTTGAGGGTGGGGAGGTTGTGTCAGGTGTGATTCCGCTCGATCGCTTAGGTGCAAAAGGCATGTTCCTCGGCATGATTACAGCATTTCTTGCCACGGAAATCTATCGACGTATCGTTCAAAAAAATATAACGATAAAAATGCCTCCTGGGGTTCCACCAGCAGTAGCTAAATCATTTGCAGCGTTAATTCCTGCAATCATAACATTAACTGTTTTTTTGATGATTAACGTATTGGTAACACAATTGTTTAACACAAATTTGCATGATATTATCTATAACGCTATTCAAGCACCGTTGGTAGGATTAGGAAGTGGAATAGTTCCAACACTAGTAGCTGTATTCTTTATTCAAATCTTCTGGTTTTTTGGTTTACATGGACAAATCATTATTAACTCTGTGATGGATCCAATTTGGAACACTTTAATGATAGAAAACTATGAAGCTTATCAAGCAGGTGCAGCGTTACCGCATATTATTTCCAAACCTTTTATGGAAATTTATACAGTTGGAATGGGCGGTACTGGTATGACGCTTGTGGTTGTTTTTGCAATGCTTGCTTTCATGAAGAGCAGACAATTAAAACAAGTGGGTAAGCTTGCGGTTGGTCCAGGTCTCTTCAATGTTAATGAACCTGTTATCTTTGGATTACCAATTGTCATGAACCCAATTGTCATTGTTCCTTGGATTATAGCACCAATGGTTGTTACACTCGTTTCTTACTTTGCTATGTCAATTGGTTTAGTACCACCACCAACAGGGGTTGCCATACCTTGGACAGTACCATTCTTCATCAACGGGATCATGGCAACTAACTCTTTAGCGGGAGGAATTTTGCAGCTCGTAAACATGGTGATTGTTGGGCTAATTTGGTTCCCATTTTTAAAAACTTTAGATAAAACCAATTTAATAAAAGAAAAAGAAGCAGAAAAAGCTGCTTGAAAATTTTAAAGCGAGTAGAAACTTTGAACAAATAAATACCCTGTTCAAAATATCGATAAAAAAGGAGACTGCAGTGATGACTAACATGAATGAGATAAAATATCGTTTCCCAGACGGGTTTTGGTGGGGATCTGCCGCATCTGGACCACAAACGGAAGGGGCCGCTGCGGTGGATGGCAAAGGAAAGAATATTTGGGATCACTGGTATGAAATTGAGCCAAATCGTTTTTTTGATGGGGTAGGACCCGACAAAACATCGCAATTTTACTACAAGTATAAAGATGATATCCTCCTGATGAAAGAAAGCGGCCATAATTCTTTTCGAATGTCGATCCAGTGGTCACGTCTTATTCCTGAAGGAAGAGGCAAGGTCAATCAAAAAGCAGTTGAATTTTACAATAATGTCATAAATGAAATGATTGCTCACGGAATCGAACCATTCGTTAATCTCTTTCACTTCGATATGCCATTGAAGTTGCAAGAAATTGGAGGCTGGATAAATCGCGAGACTGTTGATGCCTATGTGAAATATGCACAAACATGCTTTGAGCTCTTCGGTGATCGAGTGAAATTTTGGTTCACCCATAATGAACCGATTGTACCAGTTGAAGGTGGGTATTTATACGATTTCCATTACCCTAATGAAGTTGATTTCGGCAAAGCCGTTCAAGTTGCCTTCCATTCGATACTTGCAAGTGCTAAAGCGATTCAAGCTTATAGAAGTGTGAAACATGATGGAAAAATTGGGATCATTCTTAATTTGACTCCTTCATATCCAAGAAGCCAAAACCCTGCAGATTTGCAAGCAGCGAAAATTGCTGACGCCTTCTTTAATCGCTCATTTTTGGATCCATCTGTAAAGGGAGAATTCCCACCGGAATTGATACAAATTCTCAAAGAAGAAGGTTTTTTACCGCATATTAAGAGCGGTGATTTAGAAGTTATTAAAGAAAACACTGTCGATCTGCTTGGTGTCAATTATTATCAGCCAAGAAGGGTAAAAGCGAAGGAAAACTTGCCGAATCCTAGTGCTCCTTTTATGCCTGAGCGATTCTTTGATCATTACGTGATGCCCGGTCGCAAAATGAATCCTCATCGGGGCTGGGAAATCTATGAAAAAGGGATTTATGATATTTTAACAAATTTAAGAGAGAACTACGGCAATATCGAGTGCTTTATATCAGAAAATGGAATGGGTGTTGAAGGTGAAGAAAAATTCCGTGACCAAAATGGAATAATTCAAGATGATTATCGCATTAAATTTATTCAAGAACATCTCAAATGGGTTCATAAAGCGTTAGAAGAGGGAGCGAACGTGAGAGGCTATCATTTGTGGACTTTTATGGATAATTGGTCATGGACAAACGCTTATAAAAATCGATACGGCCTAGTGTCAGTGAATTTACACAAAGATGGTGAAAGAACAATTAAAAAGAGCGGTCAATGGTTTAGAAGCATTTCAGAACATAATGGTTTTTAAAGATGGTCGTTTTGACCATCTTTTTTCAACGAAAAGGAAAATTGGAAAACAATCAACCATTTTTGATAACTTGATGTATGATAGAGTAGAAAGCGCATTTTTAGGCGTAAGACGTTATTTTTTGAAATTAAACCTTATAGAAAAGCTGTGTGTGCTAAAGACCATCGTTGCTCGTTTTCGCTGAGGAAATGTTCTTGGTTAAGAAGTAGTGGGAAGCTATCCTAATAAATGAAATGAAGCATACTCAAAACGATCCCATATGGCACAGCTACTAGAAAAAGAAATTATGAATAAGGTGGAGACCGGTGATGCCAAAATACGAGACTATTTCATCCGTAATGAGAGAAAGAATAAAAAATCAGTTTTATCCCATCGATCAACCAATACCAGATGAAATTACATTAGCAAAAGAGTTTCAGTGCAGCCGAATGACTATGAAACGGGCGCTGGATATTTTAGTGAAAGAAGGTTTGCTGTACCGGAAAAGAGGGCACGGAACTTTTATTATTCAATCTGCTATATCTCAGAATGTTGTAAACGTTGGTACAAACGAGATTTTAGGCTTGTCGCGCCTTTTAAAGGGGAAGAAAGTGACGAGCGAAGTGATTAAATTTGATGTCCAATTTCCTACGCAAGAAGTCGCAGAGCATTTAGCAATAGACGTAAAAACTCCTGTTTATTTTTTAATCCGTCTGCGATTGGTCGATGATGAACCATATGTTATGGAAAGGACATATATGCCCACGATCTTGATTCCAGGAATCACAGATGATATTTTACATGGCTCGATCTATTCATATATTCGGGAGACGTTAGGACTTACAATTGCAGGATCCCATCGAAAAATACGGGCATGTAAATCAGAAGAGCTTGATCATCAATATTTGGCATGCTTACCTGATGACCCCATTTTAGAAGTGGAACATGTCGGTTTTTTAAATAATGGAGTACCATTTGAATACTCTTTTTCACGGCATCGCTATGACAAATTTGAAGTGACGACTATCAACTAACACCACGTATTGGAGGGATAAGCTATGCTAGGAGCCATTGAAGCAGGTGGCACAAAATTTGTTTGCGCCGTTGGCAATGAAAAAGGAATGATTGCCGAGCGTATACAAATTCCCACAACTAGACCAATTGAAACGCTCCATGAAGTGAGCACCTTTTTTCGAAAATTTAAAGTTGACGCAATCGGAATCGGTTCTTTTGGACCCATTGATGTAAATGAAAAAAGCCCTACCTATGGATATATTACTTCCACACCCAAAACAGCTTGGCGAAATTTCCCCTTCGTGAAAACGATAAAGGAAGCATTTTCAGTTCCAATCGGTTTTAATACAGACGTCAACGCCGCCGCTTTAGGGGAAGCAAAACTCGGAGCTGCAATCGGGTTAGACAGCTGTCTTTATATTACTGTCGGGACTGGAATCGGAGCAGGAGCGCTAGTACAGGGACGATTATTACAGGGCTTATCGCATCCTGAAATGGGACATACCTATGTTCGACGTCACCCACAAGATTTATTTGCAGGAAGTTGTCCTTATCATAAGGACTGTTTGGAAGGCTTAGCTTCAGGTCCAAGTATTGAAAGACGTTGGGGACAGACTGGAGTAACTCTTTCGGAACGCTCTGAAGTGTGGGAGTTAGAAGGTTATTATATCGCTCAGGCACTTGTGCAATATATTCTGATTCTTTCACCGAAAAAGATCATTCTTGGCGGTGGAGTGATGAAGCAAAAGCATGTATTTCCTTTTATTTATCACCATTTAACAGAGCTTTTGAATGGTTATGTAGAATTACCTGAGCTAACCAATTATATTGTTTCTCCTCAATTGGGGGATGACGCTGGGATAACAGGAGCTTTATTACTGGCTTATGAGGCATTACAACAAAACTAAAAAGGGAGGAACTTTAATTGCAACTGCAACCATTATTTTTAAAACCAATTTTTCAGGAAAGAATCTGGGGTGGTACATTATTAAAGAAACACTATGGCTATAATATTCCTTCAGAAAAAACGGGTGAATGTTGGGCAATTTCTGCCCATCCCAACGGTCCATCGATCATTGAAAATGGCCATTTTGCTGGGAAAACGTTAGCAGAGTTATGGATGGAATATCCTGAGCTATTTGGTCATCCGCTTGATAAGGCGTTTCCCCTTTTAACTAAGATCTTGGATGCTAATATGGATTTATCTGTTCAAGTCCATCCTGATGATACATATGCTAAGAAGAACGAGAACGGAGAATTAGGGAAAACGGAATGTTGGTACATTATTGATTGTAAAGAAGATGCTGAAATGATTTTCGGCCATAACGCGCAAACGAAAGAAGAGCTTGAAGAAATGATCGCTCAAGGCAAATGGAACGATTTGCTTCGCCGTGTCAAAATAAAGCCCGGTGATTTCTTCTATGTCCCTAGTGGAACGATACACGCGTTATGTGAAGGGACCCTTGTATTAGAAACGCAACAAAGCTCTGATACGACATATCGAGTATACGATTATGGGCGTCATGATGAAAAAGGAAACCTTCGTGAACTCCACTTAAATAAGGCGCTTGAAGTAACACAAGTTCCACATAAAGCCGTAAAAACAACACCAATTATAGAAACAAAGGAAAATGTAACGATTACCACTTTTATTCAATCAGAGTTTTTCTCTGTATCCAAATGGGAAATAAGCGGAATTGCCAAATTCTCTGAAGGGGTGAGATATTTGCTTATGAGTGTTTTAAAAGGCGAAGGTACATTCCAGTATGATGGTCATGCGTACCCAATAAAGAAAGGAGTTCACTTTGTCGTCCCTGTAGGCATGGGTGAATTTGCAATATCGGGAAACTGTGAATTGATCGTTTCTCATCCTTAAAAAATAATAGACAAAATCGTCTGGTTTCGTACCTTTGTGGCTCTAATCGTTTCCCTCGTAAACACTAACAAAAAGGGCACAAAAGTTCATAAGCAAAGAATCTTGGTCGTAACTTACGTAAATAATGATCATGAAGATTAGTCTGCATGTAGGCGATGAAAGAGCATCTTCCCTTTTTAATGAGGGAAATATTTTCAAGTAAAGGAGTGAAGGGCATGATTCATAAAGAACTTAAATCATTTCCCCCACATTTTCTCTGGGGTGCAGCTTCGGCAGCCTATCAAGTAGAAGGAGCTTGGAATGTTGATGGAAAGGGGATTTCGAATTGGGATAAATTTGTTCGAATTCCTGGTAAAACATTTAAAGGCACAACAGGTGATGTAGCTGTTGATCATTATCACCGCTATAAAGAGGATATCCAATTAATGAACGAGATGGGGATGAAAGCATATCGTTTTTCTGTCGCTTGGACTCGAATCTTTCCAAGTGGTCGCGGTGAATTAAATGAAAAAGGGATCGAATTTTATGATCATTTAATTAACGAGTTAAAAACAAACGGAATTGAGCCGATTTTAACGCTCTATCATTGGGATCTTCCACAAGCTCTACAGGATGAATATGGAGGTTGGGAATCTAGAGAAATCATTTCAGATTTTACCCGATACAGCGTTGAATTATTTAAGCGTTTTGGGGATCGTGTGAAATATTGGGTCAGCCTTAATGAGCAAAATATCTTTACGATGCTAGGTTATCGTCTGGCCGCTCATCCTCCTGGTGTCATGGATGATAAATTATTCTATCAAGTCAATCATCATGCAAATCTAGCTAACGCAAGCGTCATTAAAGAATTTAGAAAATATGTGCCTGATGGAAAAATCGGCCCAAGTTTTGCCTATTCCCCTGCCTATGCGCGAACATCCAACCCAAAAGATATTATTGCAGCTGAAAATGCAGAAGAGCTAAATAGCCATTGGTGGATGGACATATATGCATGGGGGAGATATCCGAAAGCCGTCTGGAATTATTTAGAAAGCAGCGGTCTTGCTCCACGAATTGAAGAAGGCGATTTTGAACTGTTGCGTCAAGGTACTCCTGATTTCATGGGGGTCAACTATTATCAAACGACAACCTATGAAGAAAACCCTTTAAACAACGGAGCAGGAATAGCCAAAATTAATACGACTGGGGAAAAAGGCACCTCGGAGGATACAGGGATTCCAGGGGTCTTTAAAACCGTAGAGAATCCTCATCTAGAAAGAACTGATTGGGATTGGAATATCGATCCTCTTGGCCTTAGAATTGCTCTGCGCCGCATAACCAATCGCTACAACTTACCAATTTTAATTAGTGAAAATGGTTTAGGGGCTTTTGACAAGCTGGAAAAAGACGATGTTGTCAATGATAATTATCGTATTGACTATATTCGTACCCATATCGAAGCGATGCAAGAGGCCATTTCCGATGGAGTAGACGTACTTGGCTATTGCGTCTGGTCTTTTACCGACCTGCTTAGTTGGCTGAACGGTTTCCAAAAACGTTATGGATTTGTTTATGTCAATCAGCATGAGGAAGGAGAACATGATCTTCGCCGCGTGAAGAAGAAAAGCTTTGATTGGTATAAGAAAGTGATTGCTTCCAACGGCACGGTTTTATAACTAGTGATCACTTCATATTTTTATGGTTAGGATAGATGCTGTTAATGAAAAAAATTATAGAAAAAATACGATTTGTATGGGCAATCCCATCTTTTCCAGTTTTATTTCTTATTAATACAATTTTTGGATTGTCGATGTCTTTCTTTGTCCCTTTTTCATCTCTCTTCGGTATTGATGAAGTAGGGATGACGAACGCAAGCTTCGGGATCTTTATGACCGTTATGGCAGTTGGTGGAGTGGTGATTAGCAGTTATATCGCCAAACGTTCCGACTTAAAAACAAACCGGAGAACATTACTGCTGCTCACATCTTTTACAGGAATTCTTGGCTACTCCATGTTTGCATTTTTACGTGATTATCTAGCTTTGCTCATAACAGCTTTTGTATTACTTGGAACAACAGCTGCAGCAGTACCGCAGCTATGGGCATATGCTAGAGATGCCTTAAAAGCTGCCTGTATTGCCAGTGAAGAAACCCCTTTTGTTATGAATGTTTTTCGTATGTTTTTCGCACTGTCATGGACGATCGGACCGGCATTAGGTTCCTGGCTACTTATTATGATTGGGTTCAAAGGGTTGTTTTTATTTGTCGCAGCAGGCTATTTACTAGCATTTTTAACGATTTTCTTTTTTTTGAAAAAGTTAGAGACACAAAGTGAAGCACGAAAAGAATCAATAGCCATAAGGAACTATTTGTCAAAGCCACATATTCTTGCTAATCTAGGTGCCGCTCTGCTATTAGCAGCTGCCACATCGATCCATATGTTAAATGTTCCTCAGTTTGTCATGAAAGTCCTTGATGGAACAGAGGTCGATGTCGGAGTAATCTTCAGCGTTCCACCCATTTTTGAGGTGCCTTTTATGATTGCTCTTGGCATCCTAGCAACTAAAATGGATAACGGACTCCTTGTTAAAGCAGGATTTTTTATCGCTTTTACTTATTTCTTATTGTTTAGTTTTGTAACAGAAACCTGGCAAATCTATCCACTGCAAATATTAAGTGCGGCTCAAGTATCGATTACCGCAGGAATAGCGATCTCATATTTTCAAGATTTTATTCCAACTGCACAAGGTACAGCAACGACTCTGTATTGTAATTTTAAATCTTCTGAAATACACTCTCTACATCTCGATAACCAGTGCGGTCATCCCCACTAGGCTCGTCAGTTTCAAGTGTCCATAAATTATTTAAAGGGGCTAAAAATTCATTCTCATTCTTTCGGAAAGAAGAGTGGATATGATAGGTTTTCTTTTGTAACAGTATAACCGATATGGTAAATACCATCCTGTCCATCTTCCTCGTAAATTCCAATTTCATCAATTTCATATTGTTCAAGATATGTTTGGAAAGGCTTTTGTAAATCATTTATGATTTGTGCTCTAGATAAGTACTCCAATACGATCACTCCTTTAGAAAATTCGATGTATTTAATATGGCTACTGACGTTGTAAATTATCCAAATCCTTACCAATCATTATGATTGCTCCCATTTCTCTTCCAATACTATAATAAAAGCTTCAACATTTTTATTATTTTTCATAATTGGAGAATATACATAAGAAAAAGTTCTTTTAAATGGCTGCTGATTAATAGGAAGAACAGCTAAATAGCGATGAGCTATTTCTCTTTTAATAGAATTTTTCGCTAACAAGGAAAGTCCTAATCCGCTGATGACTGATTCTTTAATTGCCTGAATGCTATTCATCGTCAAAAGTGATTTTATTTTCAGACCATTATTAGCCAAGACCTCCATTAAAAAATCGCGATTACCGGAACCTTCTTCTCGTGATAGCCAAGTTTCATTTATCAGTTCAGAAAAGTGGATTTTTTCTTTATGCACGAGTGGGTGATCAGAAGAAGAAACAATATAAAACTCTTCCTCCATGAAGGGAATAACATGAAAAACATTCTCCTTAGCCTCGCCTTCAATGAAGCCAATATCAATGCGAAACTCACGAACAGATTGCAATATTTCTTCTCTATTCCCGATCATCATTTCAATTTCAAGAGCAGGATATTTTCTCTGTAACTCACACAGGAGGGAGGGGAGGATGTATTCGCCGATCGTATAGCTCGCACCAATTGTCAATTTTCCTGCTATTTTATGATGATATTCTAAAATCTCTTGTTTCGCCAATTCGTAAATTTTAATCATTTCTTTTGCTCGCTTTAATAGCAGCTGTCCACTTGGTGTTATTTTTAAAAACTTTGGTGAGCGTTGAAATAGTTCCGTATTAAATTCTTTTTCCAAATTTTTAATATGAAGGCTGACGGTTGGTTGAGACATTAGAAGTTTATCTGCTGTTTTCGTAAAATTTTTCACTTCCGCTAATGTCACAAATGTTTTAAGTTCTTCTAACTGCATTCATCTCCCACCTTATGATTAGGAATCATGATGATTCCGATTATTTAAAATTATTTTACATTTCAGCTTTTCTTCGTTAAAGTTTTTACATAGTTAAAGCTTTTCTGAAATTAAGAACACGAGATTTTTTTTGATTATAAAACCAACTTATTTGATAGGAAAAGTAAATATAATGATATATTACCAAATTTTTTGTGAGGTGGATAGTATTGCAAATTCAAGTAGGAAACAGTCCATTTAATCAGGAGCAGGTTGAACTTATAAATCAGTTACTAGCAACTTTAACAGATTCACAAAAAATCTGGTTAAGTGGTTTTTTTTCAGGCTCCCTATCTAGAGATAGTGAAACAACGGCACTCAGTAATAAAGAGCAACCTACCATGACGGTAAAAGATGAAATTACGATCCTATACGGTTCACAGACAGGAAATGCTCAAGGTCTTTCAAAAAAAGCGCAAGAGGAGCTTGAAAAAAACGGCTTCAAAGTGACTGTCGCTGCCATGAACGATTTTAAGCCAAATCAACTAAAAAAGATAAACCAATTACTCATTATTGTCAGTACCCATGGTGAAGGGGATCCTCCTGATAATGCCATTATCTTTCATGAATTTTTATACGGTAAAAGAGCACCAAAACTTGAGCACTTGCACTATTCCGTTTTGGCACTTGGAGATAGCTCGTATGAGTTTTTTTGCCAGGTAGGAAAAGAATTTGACCGTAAACTAGAAGAATTAGGCGCTACACGGATTTATCCTCGCTTTGATTGCGATCTTGATTTTGACGAACCAGCTCAGGAATGGCTAGAAGGTGTGATCAAAAGCTTAAAAGAAGCTAATCCAGACGGCGAACCTCAAGCACTTAAGCATCTATCAACTTCGCAAACCGTTTCTGCGTATTCGAGGAGCAATCCTTTTAAAGCTGAAGTACTGGAAAATCTTAATTTAAACGGGAAAGGCTCAAATAAAGAAACACGCCACTTAGAATTATCACTAGAAGGATCGGGGCTAACCTACAAACCAGGGGATAGTTTAGGAATTATTCCTGAAAATGATCCAGCGCTCGTTGATTCTTTATTAAACGTATTAAAATGGGGCGCAGATGAATCTGTAATAATTAATAAACAAGGCGATATTTTATCATTAAAAGAAGCATTAACGAGACACTATGAAATTACGGTCATTACAAAGCCGCTTTTACAAAAAGTTCAAGAACTGCTTCAGCACCCAAATTTAGACAAACTTCTGGAGACTAGCAACGAGACAACGTTTAGAGACTACATTGAAGGGCGAGATCTTCTTGATCTCATTGAAGATTTTGGTATATGGGGGGATTCAGCACAAGAATTTGTATCGGTATTACGCAAAATACCACCGCGTTTATATTCGATTGCAAGCAGCTATGAGGCAAATCCAGACGAGGTTCACCTAACGATTGGTACAGTTCGGTATTCCGCCCATGGCAAAAATCGAAAAGGGGTTTGCTCTACTTTCTGTGCAGAAAGAATCTCTATTGGTGACAAGATCCCTGTTTTTATCCAATCTAATGATAACTTTCGCCTTCCAGATGATCCAAGTACGCCGATTATTATGGTCGGACCGGGTACAGGGGTTGCTCCATTTCGCGCTTTTATGCAAGAACGCGAAGAAACAGGAGCGACAGGGAAATCATGGATGTTTTTCGGAGATCAGCATTTTATGACTGATTTTCTCTACCAAACAGAATGGAATCAATGGTTAAACAATGAAGTACTAACAAAAATGAGCGTTGCCTTTTCCCGTGATGGTGCTGACAAAATATATGTACAGCATCGGATGAAAGAGCATAGTAAAGAACTGTACTCTTGGCTTGAGGAAGGAGCTGTCCTTTACATTTGCGGTGATGAGAAGAATATGGCAAAGGATGTACATGAGACATTAATTGAAATTATTGCAAAAGAAGGGAATGTGAGTCGGGCAATTGCAGAAGAATATTTGAGTAATCTTCAGCAGCTAAGGCGCTATCAAAGAGACGTATATTAAAGATTTAAGCGAGAGGAGAATGGATGATGGCTGACAAAATGATCAAAGCCCCTGATGGCCCTCCAAGTAAAAATGAAAAGTTAAAAAGGGAGAGCAATTTTTTAAGAGGTACATTAAAAGAAGAGATGGCAGACCCGCTTTACGCAAGGATATCTGAAAATTCAAACCAACTCTTAAAATTTCACGGGAGCTACCAGCAGGATGATCGTGATCTTCGCAATGAACGGCAAAGACAAAAGCTTGAGCCCGCCTATCAATTTATGATTCGCGTTCGGTTGCCTGGCGGAGTTGCTACAACTGAACAGTGGCTTATCATGGATGAAATTGCTGAAAAATACGGCAATCAAACACTTAAACTAACAACGAGACAAACATTTCAAATGCATGGTATTTTGAAGTGGAATATGAAAAACACGATGCAGGAAATCAATCAAGTGCTGCTCGATACAATTGCTGCCTGCGGAGACGTGAATCGTAACGTCATGAGCAATGCGAACCCGTTTCAATCTGAACTCCACGCTGAAGTATATGAATGGTCGAAAAAACTCAGCGATGATTTGCTACCTAAAACAAGAGCTTATCATGAAATCTGGTTAGATGAAGAAAAAATTTTTAGCAGTCCAGAAATGGAAGAAGTCGAGCCCATGTATGGACCAGTTTATTTGCCAAGAAAATTTAAAATCGGCATAGCGATACCCCCATCAAATGATGTCGATGTTTTTTCACAGGATTTAGGCTTTATTGCTATTGTTGAGGAAGATAGACTAATAGGTTTTAATGTCTTGATCGGTGGTGGAATGGGTATGACCCATGGTGATCCGGAAACCTATCCGCAAATAGCAAAAGTGATTGGCTTTTGTAAGCCAGAACAAATGTACGAAGTATCAGAAAAAATCATCACGATTCAAAGAGATTATGGAAATCGCTCCAATCGAAAAAATGCCCGCTTTAAATATACGGTTGATCGGCTCGGTCTTTCAACTGTTAAAGAAGAGTTAAACAAAAGGCTTGGTTGGCCATTAGCGCAAGCAAAACCTTTCCAATTTGTTCATAACGGTGACCGTTTCGGTTGGGTTAAAGGAGTTAAAGGAAAATGGAATTTCACCCTTTTTATTGAAGGTGGAAGGGTGAAAGATTTTAAGAATGCTAAAATTAAGACTGGTATTCGTGAGATTGCTAAAATTCATAAAGGAGATTTCAGACTTACTCCAAATCAAAACTTAATTATTGCAAATGTATCAAGCCGCAATAAAAAACAAATAGATGAATTATTGGAAAAATACGGATTAACAGATGGACGTCACTTCAGCGCTTTACGCAGAAACTCGATGGCTTGTGTGGCCTTACCAACATGCGGATTGTCCATGGCAGAAGCCGAACGTTATTTACCTACTCTTATTGACAAGATCGAAACCATTATTGATGAAAATGGCCTGCGCGATGAAGAGATAACAATTCGAATGACTGGCTGTCCGAACGGCTGTGCCAGACACGCATTAGGAGAAATCGGATTTATCGGGAAGTCACTTGGCAAATACAATATGTATTTAGGTGCGGCATTTGATGGAAGCCGCCTCAGTAAATTGTATCGCGAAAACATTGGCGAAGAGGAAATTCTATCAGAGCTAAAAATACTCCTGCCGAGATACGCAAGGGAAAGAAAAGAAGGGGAACATTTCGGAGATTTTGTAATACGAGCTGGGATTGTTGGAGAGACGACTGATGGAACCAATTTTCATGAGCTTAAGTAAGAAAATTTAGTGAGAATATTTCGTCTATAAATGTTGACAAATCACATCGAGATGGTAGGATTAATATAACTTCTATCGTCCATTTTACGAACTTCTTTCATGAAAGGAGGGCGAATCGCTCTGAAACAAGCAGAATGGCAAAATACGTTCAAGCATTTAGAAGAAATGCTTGCGACTATGAAGTTCGGCTCAATTACTTTAGTCGTACAGGATGGAAAGATCGTACAGATTGAAAAAAACGAAAAGATTCGTCTTCCTTAAACATTTCATATGAACACTTGCTGACTAGACAAACTAGAGGCAGGCTCTCCTTTAATAAATTATAAAGGGAGTCTGCCTTTTTGAATGGAAAAAGGAGGGTTATTCTATGAAAACCGCAATAACTTATGAGAATTGGCAGCCAATTTCCGCCCAGTTCGAAATTGATGAACCATTTAAAGGAGCGTACTCTGTACTTGAGTGGGCTTACGACATATATCCTGAAGAGAAAATCATTTACGCTTCTAGCTTTGGAGCTGAGGGAATTGTCTTAATTGACCTCATTCATCAAATAAAGCCTGATGCGCATATCGTTTTTTTAGATACGGATTTACATTTTCCTGAAACATACGATGTGATCGAAAAAATTGAAAAACGTTTTCCTGCATTACGAATTGAAAAAAAGAAACCTGCGCTCACTTTAGAACAACAAGCTGAAAAATATGGGACAGCATTGTGGAAACGAGAGCCGAACCAGTGCTGCCATGTCCGCAAAGTTGTACCGTTACGAGAAGCAATTGGAGAAAAAGAAGCATGGATATCAGGGCTAAGACGAGATCAATCCCCATCAAGAGCTAAGACTGAATTTCTTAATAAAGATGAAAAATTTAAAAATATAAAAATATGTCCGTTAATCCATTGGACGTGGGACGAAATTTGGGCATATATTAAAGCACATGAACTTCCATACAATGAATTGCACGATCATCATTACCCAAGTATTGGCTGTTTTCCATGTACACAACCAGTAGCAAATGAGGGTGATTCTAGAGCAGGCCGTTGGTCTGGTAGTAGCAAGACAGAGTGTGGACTTCACACAAGCTAGAGGAGGTTGGCACGATGGTGATCTTAGCCATTCTCATTGCATTATTTTTTGCCCTAAACATAGGAGCTTCAGGTGCAGCGGCATCGATGGGAATTGCCTATGGAACGGGTGTTGTAAAAAAGGGGATGGCATTGTTTCTATGTGCCATTGCAGTGTTTCTTGGTGCCTATTTAGGCGGGGGAGAAGTCGTAAAAACATTGGGTAGCGGTATCGTTCCAGGACATACGTTTACGGTTTCTGTTACAATCCTAGTTCTTCTTTCAGCCGCCTTGTCATTATTTTTAGCGAATATTTTAGGAATTCCACTTTCGACAAGTGAAGTTGTTGTAGGCGCAATTGTCGGAGTTGGGATTGTCTATCAATCTTTATTTTTCGATAAATTGGCATGGATCTTACTATTCTGGGTGTTGACTCCTTTTGTTGCCTTTATCATGGCAGTTGTTGCTGCCATGATTCTTAAAATAAAGAAAATAAAAAAATGGTTAGAGAAACCTTCAATCAGCCGGATCTTACCATTCATTGTAATAGCAATGGGAATGTTTGAAGCTTTTTCTGCAGGCATGAACAATGTTGCCAATGCCGTTGGGCCGTTAGTGGGAGCAGAAATACTTTCTATTCAATCAGGAATCTTTTGGGGCGGGCTTTTTGTTGCCTTAGGGGCGCTGATTCTCGGGAAACGGGTACTGGAAACGAACGGAAAAAAAATTACCAGCATACGTTTAGAAGATGGATGCATTATTTCTGGAACTGGAGCAAGCATTGTTATGGCAGCTTCCCTTTTTGGCATCCCCGTTCCGTTAACACAAATTACAACAAGCTCAATTATCGGCATTGGCTTTGTAAAAGATGGTATTAATGTCCTGAAAAAGAAGATCGTCATTCAACTATTAACCGTTTGGGTCGTGTCCCCCATTATTTCGATGGCGCTTTCTTACAGCCTTATTCAAATAATCATTGAAAAGAATTTCTATCCAATATTCTTGCTGGCGATGGCCCTTATACTGATCGTAGGCGGTGTGCTTGTTATGAAAAGAAAGTTTGTTTCCCTGCCAACTCAAACGAGTAAGGAAACATCTTTAACGGAAAAAAGTTAATTTTTTGGAAAGGATTGAGAAGATTGTCATTTTTACCAAATCCACATGGTGGAACATTAATTCAATTATATCATCCAACATTCGATCTAAAATCGATTGAGAGAGAAATTCCTATTGATGCCATTTCATTAAGTGACTTAGAACTAATAGGAAACGGACTCTTTAGTCCACTGACTGGTTTTCTTGGCAAAGAAGACTACGAATCAGTTGTAGAAAACATGCGGTTAGCAAATGGTACCATATGGTCCATTCCGATTACTTTACCGATTACAGCTGAGATCGCTCAAACTTTGATAAAAGGGGAAATGTATAAGCTGAACTTTGAAGGAGAGACATTCGGTGTTATTACTGTATCTGAGTGGTTTGAGCCAAATTTGCAAAAGGAAGCAGTTCAAGTCTATCGAACAGATGAAACTGCTCACCCTGGAGTTAAAAATCTCTATCAAAGAGGAAATATTTATGTTGCAGGAGATGTAATTCTCGTCAAAAAGCCTGATAAGGGCATCTTTACAGATGTTTGGTATGAACCGAAGGAAACCCGTGCACTTTTTGAAAAAAATGGTTGGAAAACAGTTGTTGGTTTTCAAACACGAAACCCTATTCATCGAGCGCATGAGTACATCCAAAAAGTCGCCTTGGAAACGGTAGACGGACTCTTTGTCAATCCACTTGTAGGAGAAACAAAAGCAGATGATATCCCCGCGGATATTCGCTTGAAGAGCTATCGTGTATTGCTCGATAACTATTATCCAAAGGAAAGGGTCCATCTCGGTGTCTATCCCGCTGCAATGAGATATGCAGGCCCGCGTGAAGCGATTTTCCATGCCATCGCTCGCAAGAACTTTGGTTGTACACATTTTATTGTTGGAAGGGATCATGCTGGAGTTGGTAATTATTACGGTACCTATGATGCACAGCTAATTTTTAATCAGTTCACAGAAGAAGAATTAGGAATAAAACCACTTTTCTTTGAACATAGCTTCTATTGTCAAAAATGTGAAGGAATGGCATCAGACAAAACCTGTCCGCATGGAAAAGAAGACCGGGTTATTCTTTCCGGAACAAAAGTTAGAGAAATGCTGCGCAATGGTGTTTTACCACCATCTACTTTTAGTAGAAAAGAAGTGATTCAAGTCCTAATCGATGGTCTTAAAGAAGCTACAACAGTGGCAGGAGGACGATAAACTTGAAAGCTAGTAATCTCACATGGCATCAAACAACCATAACGAAGCAGGAACGAAGAAGCCAGAATGGACATGGGAGTTGCGTCTTATGGTTTACCGGACTTTCTGGCTCTGGAAAATCAACGATTGCTAATGCGGTCTCAGGTGAGTTATTTCGCCATGGCATCAACGAATATGTTCTTGATGGTGATAATATTCGCCATGGACTCAATAAAGATCTAGGATTCAGTGAAGAAGATCGCACCGAAAATATTAGAAGAATTGGTGAGGTTGCCAAATTATTTGTCGATAGCGGGAAAATTGTTACTACTGCTTTTATTTCACCCTTTCAAGCGGATCGTGATCAAGTGCGCAAGCTTTTCGACGATGATGAATTTTTTGAAATTCATATTGACTGTCCCCTTGAAGAATGTGAGAAGCGAGATCCAAAACAGCTCTATGCAAAGGCGAGAAGGGGAGAAATTAAAGATTTCACAGGAATTAACTCTCCGTACGAGGCACCTGAAAACCCTGATCTAGTCATTCATACAAATCAATTATCGATTCAGGAATCGGTTGAGGCAATTATTCGCTTTTTACAGAAAAAAAATCTTTTATAGTCTAAGGAAGGATGAGGGGTCTATGGTTGGCAAAGTATATTTAGTTGGAGCTGGTCCAGGTGACCCTGATTTAATAACCGTAAAAGGTCTTCGCTATATAAAAGAAGCAGATGTCATTCTATATGACCGCTTAGTTAATCAAGAGCTTTTACAATATGCACGCAAGGATGCACAATTAATTTTTTGTGGAAAACAGCCGCACGCACATATAATGAAACAAGAGACGATAAATCACTTTCTTGTTAAATATGCCAAAAAGGGTCTGCAAGTAGTTCGCTTAAAAGGGGGAGACCCTTTTGTCTTTGGTCGTGGAGGCGAAGAAGCACAAACATGTATCCATAATCAAATTCCTTTTGAAATCGTTCCAGGAATAACAGCAGGGATCGGCGCTGCTGCCTACGCTGGGATCCCCGTAACTCATCGAACATTAAGCAAAAGCTTTGCTTTCATAACAGGTCATCAAGCTGGAGATAAAGCAGCAGAATTACAATGGAATCATTTGGCAAAAGGGGTAGATACACTTTGTATTTATATGGGGATCAGCCAACTTTCATTCATTGTTGAAAATTTAATTAAAAATGGAAAGAATAAAAATACTCCGATCGCCGTTATTCAATGGGGCACCTTATTGAAACAAAAAACAGTAATTGGAACTCTGGAAACAATTAGAGAAATTGTAAATAAAGAAAATATTATCAATCCAAGCATGATTGTCATTGGTGAAGTAGTGCGACTTAATCAACAATTAAATTGGTTTAATGCTGAGATGAACTCATTCGTTTCAGTAGCTGAGGGCTAAATCAACTTAGGGGGTGATTATCATGAAAGCCATTCTTTATGTAGGGCATGGAACCCGATCAAAAAGAGGAGCATTAGAAGCAAAGATGTTTATCGAAAGCATCATGAAAAAAATTCCGATACAAATACAAGAAATGAGCTTTCTTGAACTCACTTCTCCATCCATAGACAAAGGATTCCATCAGTGTATCGCGAGGGGAGCAACGGAAATTATGATCGTTCCAATCTTTCTTCTCTCTGCTGGACATATGAAAAAAGATATACCTGATGTGATATGTAGACTGAAAAAGAAATATCCAACCGTACAAGTCACAATTGGAAATGCGTTTGGGGTGCAAACGGAAATATTAGATGCACTAGCACAATTAATTTACTCGGCAGTACCAGATTTATCTGAAGAGGACGCTCTTTTAATTGTTGGAAGGGGTAGCAGTGATCGCGATATTCATCAAGCCTTTTTTAAAATTGAAGAAGGAATTTCGAAAAGGCTAAAAATCGCGGAAATTTCGACTTGTTATCTTGCGGCAGCAAAACCAACTTTTCAAGAAGGATTAGATGGCATGCTTGGTAAAAATAAAAAAAGGGTGATTGTCATTCCATATCTCCTATTCTCCGGTCTTCTTTTATCAGAAATAACCCATTGGTGTCAAAAATTCACACCTAAAATTGTTCAAGTTGAACCACTAAGTCGCCATGATGCAATCAAAAATATTGTCATTCGTTCCGTACTTGAAACGGAAAAAGTAACGGCACTCCATGCTTAGTGTAAAAATAGTTTTTACTTAAAGCTTTCCAATAACAATGGGGAGGCTTTTTCTTTTTTAGCGAGCGCTTTAAATTTCATGTAATTAAACTATGCCAGCCAGTTACCGATTAAGAAAGAGATCTGATGGAGAGGAGAAGCTCATTGCTACACCTGCTCAACAATTAGGAGTAACAGACACACATTGACCGATATAATTTATGTAAGGTAAATCATCCTATTTAAGAAATGGGATGAAGTTTTAAGGTTTTGTGGAAATTTATGCTAATATAATATATACTTCTAAACTACTAAGAAGCAGATTAGTGAAGCAAGAACTATGAGGTGTGAAATGAAAATATTTTTTAAATTATCTATCGGGTTTATTTTTGTTTTTATCATAACAGGGTGTATTGGTGAGAATTATGATTTCTCTCCTCCCGCAATTAATCTTTCTAGTAACAGCAACATTAAATCCGAGGAATTAGCAGAAGCAAATATTGATTGGCGTGGAGAAGATAATAACCTAATCGAAAAAGTAACAAATGACATTTTAGCGTTAGCAAAAAAACAACAACCAATATACTTTAAAACAGGGGAAAAAGTGGATATACTTTCTGAACACGCAGATTTCAAGACTGAAGGGGTTAATGTTTCGGTTTGGCAAAATGATAATACGTTAAATTTGCAAGCGGATGATATTTCCTTCTATTTACCAAAAGAAAAAGGCGAGTATGTGATTGAAGTAAATCTTCAAACTGATAGAGGCAATGCTCAATATGTTGGGAATCTTGTTCTTATTGAATAATTAAATGTATTTATAAAAACGGCATTAGAGCCTTAATCCAATGCCAAAATTTTTAACTTTATTTTTCCATGTTGTAGTATCCGTTTTTCTTAATGCTTCATCGTTCCTTTCGCAGGATTTGTTAGCTAATTCCCTAATTACTCTTCTTAGTTTACAAGAATTATCTAATCCAACAGCTTCATACTCACCACAAATTTTGTGAATTATTAAGTTTTTTTTCAACCTAAACCAGAATAACGACAAATCTCGAAATAATATTGCCATTGAAATAGCATCAGTAAGTTACGGGTGCATTTTTTTAGTTATAGTGTTAAATCTCTGCTAATTGTGGTCATAATTCTTGAGAAAATTGGTATGTTCTTTACCATTATCTCTCCTTCAGCCGAACCCGTTTTTCTTTTTAATCTTAGCAAAACTGATATTTCAGTAAATATCATTTTCAGTTCAAGAGTTGCTTTCATTAGAATGTATTCCTAGTTATAATCCGGATAATAAACGTTTCACCTGTAAACAAACTTTCTAAACAATTGCTTCAGTTGCTTCTACTAAACAGCGATTTTGCTCCTTTTTCAAAATTTAGTTAGAGCGGCAAATAGGGTTTTTTCCTTTAATGTAATGGCAGTATTATTGAAAAAGAAAACATATAATAAAGCCTATGTTTAGAAGAGGACGCTCCCTAAAATAGAGACGGGGAATTTCTAAAAATAATGGATGCCGCTTTTCAACAATAGGGATTGAGAAATTCACTTCCGTTCATCAAAAAAGATTTAATGAAGTTTTACACCCCGTTAATATTCCCCATATACGAACAGCTTAAAATAGAGTAAAACGACATAAAGGGGGATTACTCATGATTACAAAGTGGGCCCATCATCTGTATCGTTATGATTGCGGATTATTTCATTCGCTAAATTGTCTATTTGAGCGCAGGGCATTAAATATCTTCTTTAGCCGTATTACCTATTTTGGCGGAGCCACTTTTACAATCGCTTTCTGCCTTTTTATCATTCTATTCGCAGAATCCCCAGTAAAAATGTGGGGAATTGAAAGTGGGCTTGCTCTGCTGTTTAGCCATCTTGTCGTCATGCTAATTAAAAAAATTTATCCGCGAGAACGTCCTTATCTCTCGATTAAAGAAGCATTCGTTGATATCAATCCATTAAAGGATCACTCTTTTCCTTCCGGACATACAACAGCGATTTTTTCCGTCATTACTCCATTCATTATACATTTGCCAATCACTAGTCTCCTCCTATATCCAATTGGCTTTTGTGTAGGGGCATCGCGCGTCGTTTTAGGCCTGCATTATCCTTCAGATGTGTTAGCAGGTGCATTATTAGGTTCGATCTTTGCCATTTTAGCCGAATCGATTTTTTAAGGAGGGGAAACGCGCATGAAAATCGCCATCTTTACCGATACATTTACACCACAAGTTAATGGGGTCGCCTTAACGTTTCAACGCTTTGTCGATTATTTGGATGAAGTAGGGATCGAATATCGGTTATTTGTTCCAGACGGCCATGAAACAGATTTATTTTCCAACCAAATTTTCAGATTTACAAGTTATCAGTTTTTTCTATATCCTGAATGTCGCCTCGCCTTACCAAACATCATTCATATAAAAAAAGAACTTGAACAATTTCAACCGGATATCATTCATGTGGCGACTCCCTTTAATATTGGATTAGCCGGTATTTATTATGCGAAAAAACTTCAGATTCCCCTTGTGGGGTCATACCATACCCATTTTGATCGATATCTGCAATATTACGACTTACAATTTTTATCTAAATTCATATGGAAATACCTACGTTGGTTTCATCGTTCGTTTAAAAAAACTTTTGTTCCTTCTTATGAAACCAAAACGGAATTGATTAACAGAGGGTTTACAAATGTAGATATCTGGAGTAGAGGTGTGAATTGTTCTGTATTTCATCCCCATTTTTCTTCTACTCGCTTAAGAGAGCAATACAAAATAACAGAGCCATATATTTTAAGTTATGTAGGACGACTAGCACCTGAGAAAGATCTTGATGTCTTAATGGAAATCGCAAAGCGCTTGCCTTCTCATATCCAAAATAAAGTACATTGGATAATAGCTGGGAACGGGCCGCTGTATGAGGAACTACAAGAACAGAAGCTAGCAAATATGACATTTACAGGCTATATCAAGGGAGAGAGCTTAGCAGAGCTTTATGCAGCTTCTGATCTGTTTGTTTTTCCTTCAAGTACTGAGACTTTCGGAAATGTTGTGCTAGAATCTTTTGCTTGTGGAACTCCAGTCGTTGGAGCTAAAGCTGGCGGAGTTCAAGAAATCATTGAAGATGGACGCACAGGAAAACTATGCCAACCAGGAAATATAACCGAGTTTGTTGAAAGCATCACTGAACTAGTAAATAAGCAATCTACTCTAAAATTAATGGGCCTGGAAGCAAGAAATTATGCATTAGGGCAATCATGGGAAAGAATATTTTCGGATCTTTTAATACAGTACGAAGGCGTTATTACAGAGACAGAAACTAAGCGCATGATTGCAAATTTATAATTGGAGGGGTCATTTTGGAGAAGAGGGCAATTGCGATAATCGGAACTGGCTATGTTGGTTTAGTTACTGCTGTATCTCTAGCAGAACTCGGACATAACGTCATCTGTGTTGATATTGATAAAGAGAAGATCAACCTTTTAATGGCTGGGAAATCCCCTATATATGAGCCTGGATTAGAGCCATTATTAATGCAAAATTTAAAAAGCGGACGACTCTCTTTTACGTGGAATCATCGCCAAGCCATTCAAAATGCAGATATTATTTATCTCGCAGTGGGGACCCCATCATTGCAGGATGGTTCCGTCGACCTTTCCTATCTGATGGAAGCCGCCAAAGAAATCAGTCTCTCAGCCCATGATGATATCGTTGTTGTCACGAAAAGTACTGTTCCCGTCGGTACGAGTGAAATGGTAAAGAAATATATCGAAAAGCATGCGGTACAGCCAATTAATGTCCACGTTGTCTCCAATCCAGAATTTCTTCGAGAAGGGCAAGCACTTCAAGATACATTTCACGCAGACCGGATCGTCATCGGTGCTGATGATGACGTTGGTGCTAAAATCTTAATGGAATTATATGAACCGATGCATCTGAACATTATTCGCACTGACTTAAGAAGCGCAGAACTAATTAAATATGCCTCCAATGCATTTTTAGCGACGAAGATTAGCTTTATTAATGAAATTGCCAACATTTGCGAAAAATTAAACGCCAATATTGATGATGTTGCTCGAGGAATGGGCAGTGACTCAAGAATCGGAACGCAATTTTTAAAAGCTGGAATCGGCTATGGCGGCTCATGCTTTCCGAAAGATACGAATGCATTAATGCAAATCGCTGGGAATTTAAGTCATCAATTCGAACTTCTTGAAGCTGTTATACATGTAAATAATCGGCAACAATCACTACTTTTTGAAAAAGCGAAAACGAGATTTACAGAACTTAATCATTTAAAAATAGCACTTCTTGGCCTTTCTTTTAAACCAAACACAGATGATATGAGGGAATCACCAGCGCTACCATTGGCAAACAAACTTGTTCAAGAAGGGGCAAAGGTAACAGCATTCGACCCTGTCGCGTTTGAAAAGGGGAAAAAGCTGCTTCCAGAAGAAGTGGAGGTTACCGCCGATATCCGCCACGCCCTCCAAGATGCGGATCTCGCCTTTATCATTACCGATTGGGATGTTATTAAGGATTTCCCTTTAGCCTTATATGAAAAATTAATGAAAAGGCCCGTTATCTTTGATGGACGTAATTGTTATCCGCTTAACAAGATTTCCCAGTATGCAATTGAATATCACTCCATCGGAAGACAAGTGATTCATGGCATAAGAAATTTTCATCTAAACAGTATGTATATATAGTAATTATTAACATAGCAGCTGTTTAGTTATAAGAAAGAGGAAATAAAGAAACGTTTTTTATGGCCTTAGAGAACGAGATTGTTGCAAACATCCCATCTATGTTAATATCTAAAGTGAATAATAATCATAAAACTTTAAAAAGTAGGGATATCAATGGTTGCAAAAAATAAAGAGGATTTTAACGGATTAAAAATAATTGGTGAAATCTGTGGAGCCATTCGAGATGAATTAGTCCATTGGACGAAACCCGGAATTACTACCAAAGAGCTAGATGAAATTGCGAGAAAGATGTTTGAAAAAGCAGGAGCCCAATCTGCCCCAAAAAGTGAATACGATTTTCCTGGATATACGTGCATCAGCATAAATAAAGAAGTAGCCCACGGAATTCCGAAGAGGAAACGGACCATTCAAGAAGGTGACATCGTAAATATTGATGTTTCAGGTTCAAAAAATGGATATTTCGCAGATACGGGAATTTCCTTTGTAGTGGGGGAAGGAGAGCCAATTCTACACAAAATATGTGACGTTGCTAAAGAAGCATTCTATGCTGGTTTAAAGAAAGCAAAGCCAGGTTCAAAAAAAAGCACACTGGGAAAAGCTGCACACAATGTAGCAAAACAGCATGGCTTAACAGTCATTAAAAATCTTACTGGACATGGTGTCGGGCGTTCGATTCATGAAGAGCCAAAACATATTTTTAATTACTTTACCCGATGGAATGACGAGATTTTAAAAGATGGTATAGTAATTGCCTTTGAACCTATGATCTCTACTTTTGAAGAGGAAGTTTTTCAATCAGAAGATGGATGGACTCTTTTAACAGATAAAAGCTTTGTCGCTCAATACGAACATACCGTTATTCTAACCAAGGAAGGACCAATTATTACTACATTGTAAAAGCCATAATACGCCAATTGATTGCTTTAACGAAGCTACAATAACGCCTCATCGTTCAAAATTACTCTATTAGTATGAGCATTTAACGTAGTAAATCCACCAATTTTCTAACATACATAGCTTTTCTTTTTGTTGGATCGTCATATATCAAGTGATTTAATTTAAGTCATTCTATAAGAAAGAGCGTCTTGATATGAATGATTCAATTAAGAAAACTTAGTGTTTTCTTCCAGTGGTACTTTTTTCGTTTCATAAGTAAGGATCAAGTATCGCAACAACCGTTGACAGAATGTGCCAACTTGCCTATCAATAAAACTTTAGACAACTTTAATAACCAAATTGTTTTTTCGGGTAGTAGACAATCTCATTTGAAAAACACCAGTACTCATCGTTTCAATGTTAACGGGAAAATCGGTAATCAATTGTATTCATACTTTTCTCCTACCAGATAAGTAATCTTTTATACCGTAAAAAAGCACTCTTCTTAAAAGAATGAGTGCTTTTATCATTTATGATGCTTGCTGTTCTTGAACCGGATGACTTGCTTTTTTTCGAGGGGCAATATGGAAAATGATATTCAACACGATTGCTGTTAAACTTCCAATAACAATGCCATTGCTTGTTAAAATATGAATTCCTTCTGGAAGATTGCTAAAAATAGCGGGAACCGTTGTGACACCGAGCCCCATTCCAATGGAACACGCAACAATTAATAGATTCTCTTGAGAATTAAAATCAATCCTACTAAGCATTTTGATTCCTGCTGCAATCACCATACCGAACATAGCAACCATTGCTCCACCGAGCACAGAGGTTGGAATAACCGTTGTGAATGCACCTATTTTGGGAATAAGACCAAGCAAGATCAGAATGAGACCTGCTGTGTATATAACATTAATTCTTTTAACTCCAGAGAGCTGGAGCAAGCCAACATTTTGTGAATAGGTTGTATACGGGAATGCATTAAATAAGCCTCCTAAAACAATCGCTAAGCCTTCTGCACGATATCCTTTCGATAAATCCTTTTCAGTAATTTTTTTCTCAGTAATTTCACCTAACACAAAATAGACGCCTGAGGATTCTACAAGACTGATAATAGCGACAATCGTCATCGTCAAAATAGCAGACCATTCAAAAGTCGGCATTCCAAAATAAAACGGTGTTGGCAAATGCACCCATGAAGCTTCGGCAACTTCACTAAAATCAACCATGCCGGTTACGTAAGCAACAACTGTACCTGCTAACAGCCCGATTAAGATTGAGATGGAGCGGACAAATCCTCTCGTAAAGCGATACAACAGTAAAATGAATAATAAAGTAGAAAAGGCAAGGGAAATATTTGTCAGTGAGCCATAATCAGCACTTCCTTCACCACCAGCAATATTATTCATCGCTACTGGGATAAGAGTGATACCGATAATTGTTACAACAGAGCCAGTTACTACCGGTGGAAAAAATTTAACCAATTTACTAAAAATAGTTGATATTAAAATGACAATTAAACCTGATACTAAAATAGCTCCATAAATTGCGGAAATTCCATGTTCTCCACCAATAGCAATCATAGGAGCGACTGCGGTAAATGTACATCCGAGTACAACCGGCAAGCCAATTCCGAAAAAACGATTTTTCCAAACCTGCAAAAGGGTTGCAACCCCACACATTAAAATATCAATTGATACTAAATAAGTAAGCTGCTCACCTGTTAATCCTAGTGCACCTCCGACAATAATCGGTACAATCACTGCTCCAGCATACATCGCCAAAACATGCTGAATCCCTAATGATGTTGTTTTAAACAAATTCTTATCCATTATAGCGCTGCCTCCACTTCGTCCAAAAATTGCACGCCGTCTTCAAGAGAACTTATTCTAGCAAGAGATTCGACTCGAAAGCCTTTTTCTCTAAGTAGGCTGCCACCATTTTGGAATGATTTTTCAATCACAATCCCAATACCTGCGACTTCTGCACCCGAAGCTTTGACAATATTGACTAAACCTAATGCTGCCTGACCGTTAGCGAGAAAATCATCAATAATTAAGACACGGTCATCTTGCGTTAAAAATTGATTAGAAACAGAAATCTCGTTTGTTTCATTTTTTGTAAACGAGTGCACGCTCGCAGTGAGTAAATCATTAACTAGTGTCAGTGACTTTCTTTTGCGAGCAAAAACGACAGGAACCTCTAATTCTAAAGCGGCCATTAAGCCTGGTGCAATTCCGGAAGACTCGATCGTCAACACTTTAGTAATATTTTCTTCCTTAAAACGGTTGGCAAATTCCTTTCCAACTTCCGCCATCAATCGAGGGTCAATTTGATGGTTTAAAAAAGAATCAACTTTTAAAACTTGTGAAGAAAGTACTCTTCCTTCAAACCTAATCTTGTCTTTTAATGTTTTCATCATTTTCCTCCTTATGGCATTGGCTTTTTAAAACAGAATGGTTGATAAAGTGATTTTGGATCATTGCGTATGAAATCAAAGCTTCACACTCTTTTTAAGTAACACTTTAATAATTTAAAGAGGACATGAACCAAAAATTCGACAGTATAAAAAGCCATTACATAAAAAAAACTGAACGTCATGACACTCCTCAAACATGAGTGAGCCAATGACCTTCAGGTGCTATCATAGAAGGAAATGGAATAAACACCTTTCATTAGGTGTTATCCCCATTGCTCACCCATAGTCAGTATATTTACGGTACACTGGTAGAAACTTGCAGGCCATATCCCCGCGATTATATGAGTGAATGCACTTATTCATTTGTATGAAAGTATTATAGGAGCAAATCTTAATTTTGTAAATGGGAGAAGTTGAAATATTAATAATGAATGCAGATTGTTTAACTAGTAAAAACGTGCTAATAATAAGTTATAGATAAAGGTTTGGAGGTTTATAAAATCGGAATTGCGGCAATTAAAATATTTTCTTACAATAGCAAAATGTAAAAATTTTACGATTGCTGTTCAAGTATTGCATAGTTCACAGCCTGCATTAAGTAAAATGATGAAAGAATTAGAAGAAGAACTTGATATGACCTTGCTTTTGCGTTCCAATTAACCGATGTGGGCTTAATTGTTATGGAATATGCACAAAAAATATTTTCTGAAATAGACAATATGACGACAACACTGAATGATTTAACCAATTTAAAAAGGGGGAAATTCAAATCGGTTTATCTCCGTTCATCGGTAGTCTTTTTTTTCAAGTATCATGGCCAATTTTCACAAGGAATATCCTAATATTAAAATGAACGTAACTGATATGGAGCGGCGAAGGTTGTTAAATCTGTAGAAGATGGGCAACTTGACCTTTGACTTGCAATGAAACAGGTTTATACTATTTGTTGGCACGATATTATGAACCAAAAGAAGGAGTTTTCTTAGCTGTTGATCTAAGCCAGGTGAAGCAAAAAGATCCTATTAGCCAGCATCCATATGCGTATGCTCAAAATAATCCAGTTATGCTAGATGATCCGGATGGTGAGCATTCACTGGTGGCGGTATGTTGCAAAAAAAGAGATGAAGTATGCTGCCAAAAAATATAAAAAAAATGCCAATACCATTTACACAAACAAACTGTTGCAAAACTTGCAGCAAAGAAAATTGGCGGAAAATCCTCCAAATTAAAAAATGGTTATAAAGTTGAAATACCTAATGGAAAGAAACCGATTACTGTTCAAATAATGAATACTGATTCAGGTGGTAGGGCTAAACCATATTTGAGAGTAAGTTTTGATGGAAAAGGGGTCTTATACAATTAAAGGTCAACTTTCTTGGGACAAAGGATAAACTCATATTGATTTAGGTGATAAATTCTTAAGTCAAATAACCAAGATGGTAAATGCAACTAAAAGGAAATGATGTAAATGGAGAATTTAAATGAAAAGTTAGGTAGTTTGTGGGCAAGTGTAATTGAAGAAATTGACTTTAACTTAATGGAAAACTCAATTCGTATGAATTTGAAGTTAACGGAAAATGGAAATGTTGAATATTTTGAAATAGCTTTTAAAAATGTCTCCTCTTATTCTTTTTTAAAGAACAAAGGAGAAAATAGATTTTCTTTTGATGAATTAGAAGATGGGGATTATTTAGAACTCACATCTATTGACTATTTTGAAAATGGTATAGGAGAGATTTCTATGAATTCATCTTACGAATGGACAAAAGAATATTATTCTAGCGCTAATTTTGTGGTAGAAATATGGAGTTCTCTTTTATTAATTGAGGCGGATATCTTTGAACTCAATAAAAAAACTTACACTCATTTAATGAAATTTTAACGAATATTAAAAAACCGTTTGTAAAAGTAAAATTTTTACAATTTTGTTAATTAGGTTTAATGATAGACAGGGTTCATACTGTAGACCGCAAAGTAATCTGTAATAAAAGTAAATGGACAAAAAATTGATGATCCTTATTTTTTATTTCTTCAAGCTTTCTTCGATTGACTGCCCGGGGACAAAGGGACAGATTCAATGTCCTTTAAGAAGGGCTCTTTGGAAAGAAATCTCTACAGTGTTTTTTCTTTTCTAGCAATTTACGTTGCCCTCTAATTGATCTATTATTACTATATTCTCTCTAAATGGTTAGTTCCAACAAGTTAAACTGTATATATCTTTGCTTTGAGTGTTTAATTCATATCCCTATAACAAGAAAAGAATATGGATATTATGAAGTAGGAAATTTATTTTTAATCAACATCAAATCAAAAAGCCGATTAATTAGCATAGGAAATCGGCTTTCTTCGTGTCGAAATCTTAGCATATGTTTTTCGCTTTTTATTGGTAGGACCTCTATAGGCTTTGGTATAATTCGAGTTGAATTTTGACTCATTTCATTGTGAAACATTGGTTTCACACGAAATGAGTCAAAATTCACTTTATCAACAAAATAGTTTAGCATGGGCTTTTCATAAATAGGATCAGTGATTAATAATCGGTGACAATCAAATCTCGGTCTAAAAATTTTTCAATTTCTTCGCTGACCTGATACGATATTTGCGGTGAATCATAATTTTCAAATACATATTCACATTCGTTTTTGTAAGCCATAATTTCATCGTAATGGGTGAGATGACGCTCAATATCTTTCTCGTTGTCACCTCGTTCTTTTTGTCTATTTATGACTGTATCACGATTGGCATAAATAAAAAATCTCATGACCCGTTCATCATACATCCTCTTCAGCTTTTCCGTTCCTTCAGGATTTAAAGTTAAGTAGACAAGATTATGATTTTCAAAAGCTTTAATTATATCTTTTTCTCGAATACCATAGTGATTTCCATCAATCTCAACAGCTTCTAAAAATTCTCCAGCTAAGTTCATTTTTTTAAATGTCTCTTCATCGACAAAGTGATAATCCTCTCCGTTTGTTTCGTAGTGGCGGGGCGGACGTGTCGTGTAAGAGAGTACTGTCTGCATATCAAAAGCAGTCGCCACCATTTTTGCTACTGTTTTTCGACCAGAACCATCAGGGCCAGTATAAATAAATAGCATTTCCTTTTCTTTAATCTTGTACATGGACAAACCTCCTCAATTAAATAATTGGTGTCATGTGCAATAGAAATAGCTGCCGAGTTTATTCTTATTTATATTGTATCAGAATTTTTTTAAAATTAGAATATTTTGTCAAGGGTTCTACTTTTTTTAAACTTTTTCAAGCAAATAAAAGAAAGCGAATGAAACTTCATCCGCTTTTACAAATTGGTTATTTATATGAATACCAGTTAGAATGATTCTTATTGAGCGCGTTTTGCTAAAATATCGGCTGACATCCGTTCCATAAGTGCGGCCATTTCAGCTCTTGTAGAACTTTTTTTCGGTCCAAATTTCCCATCACCAATCCCTTGAATATGTCCTTGTTGATATATTGCAAATACCGCAGGATAGGACCAGTCAGTTGTTGTCATATCAAGAAAGACTGATTCTGAAGGTTGGTCACTCACATTATACTTAAAAATGTTATTTAATATTGTCGCTAATTGTTCTCGATTTAATAGCGAATTAGGAGCAAAACGAGTCGGGGTAACCCCGTGTAAGTAACCCAATTCTCTCGCCACTTCAATTTCTTTTTGCGCCCAATGACCTTTAACATCAGTAAAAGCATAAGACTTTGGCGTCAGGTTATCCTTTCCTAAAGCTCTCACTAATATAACAGCACCTTGAGCTCTAGTTAAATTCGTTGTAGGAGAAAAAGTGGTACTTGTCGTCCCTAGCATCCATCCTTGTTGAGAAACATACTGAATATTGTTCTCTGCCCAGTAGCCAGGTTTAACATCTGAAAAATATTTACCGTTTAACCAAGCAGTGTAATAGTTCCATGTATCCGGTGTTTCATGATAAAGTGCCCAGGACCCAGTTCCTTTAATGCCATATTTCGCTGGAAGCCGCAGTTTTGCTTTTAAAGAGCGCTCATTTTCAAACCAGACGACATATTTACCTTCCGTTAGTTTCGTGCTTCCAATATAGTAAGATTGGCCATGTGGGATGGTGAAATTAGCATAGGATGATTGTGTTTTATCATCAAATAAAATACTTCCTCTAAACTGCTTGACTACAGGCTCAACGCGAGTGCTTGACACACCAAGACCAGTAATGGCTTTATTCTCCAATGTTGGACCATCTAACTTCCATAGACGACCGTAAAAGGGAAGACCATAAACAATCTTATCCTTCGGCACTCCTTGGTTGATGGCATACTGGATAGATCTTTCTGAAAAAGATATGCTAGCAACAGGTCCAATTGGACTATCGGGAGATTCCCAGCTTTCGTCGTAAGCCATTATCATAAGATAGTCCGCATAATCAGATATTTTCTTATAATCATAAAATCCGTGCCATCCAGCGGTCCACCCATTTGGATTTGCAGCAACTGCAACTGATACTTCTTTATGGCTGGGGATCGCTTGTCTTAGTATTTTAATGAAATCGGTATGGGCATCTTTATAAGCTGCCCCAACTCCTTCAATATCAACGTTAACACCATCTAAATTATATTTTTCAATAGCGGCTGCAATGTCAGCGGCCAATTGCTTTCTTTTATTTAAACCGTTTATTCCTGCTGTAGAATCCCAGTGATTCGATAAAAACGGAACAACTTTTTTCCCTCTTTTATGCATTTCATCAATAAAGGATGTTTGCAATGTCCAAGTAATGCTCAGGGTACCATCCTTAGTAATATCAAAGTAATTGGGGGAAACGACATGTAAACTATTTTTTGTTGCGTTGACTTGATTAATATAAGTGTTGGGACTTCCAAAAAAAATATAGGACATATTAAATAGTTCCGTTCGAGCCTTTACTAAAGAGTACGAAGTGACTCCAAGAATTACAATAAAAAAAATTATTTTGGCTTTCATTCGACTATTCCTTTCTATTTAGGAATTGGTATATGCAGCTTCGAAAAAATAGCCTGTCCCTAATGGTTTTACGGTATACCGAAGATTTCCACGAACAATCGTTTTCTCCTGCACTCCACTTAAATCAGCGTTAGGACCAATGTTAAATTCAGAAAAAACTTGATCAATTTGATGGGGATCCGCATTTTGTTCAAGCATATAAATAACTTGGCTCCATGCAGCAAGCATATTTAATAGCTGTTCCCGCTCTATATCGCTTGTCACAACTTCAATTGTTTCAATGCGATCACTTGGAGCTCTAAGATAAAGATTAATTTTGTTTTTAAGAGTAGCTTTAAAGTTCCCTTGTTCAACTTTTTCCAAAGCCGGTATTTTAAGATCCATTCCTTGCTCGTTTGAAATGGCATTCCAACGCTCCCGAAAATCTGCAAGCGGCAGTTGAAAATCATTGCTTTCTCCTGTGTCAATGGTTTCTTGCTGACTCGGTTTTGCTTGTGGAATTCCGTATCCAGGTGATGGGGGAACGTCATCTATTCCTTCCTTTACCATGTCACTCTCAGCATTATCTGACATATTATTTTCTTCTGGGTTCACAGGCTCCGGATCCTTTAACTGATTATTACGATCCTCTTCAGTGAAAATTTCTTCTGTCGGATCAGCATGGTCGTTTGTTGTTGAAAGAGGGAGAAGGGGGTTCTCGCTAATCGGTTGACCTTCAAGGGGCTGTTTTTGATCACCGTTACAAGCAGACAAAAATAGAAAACAAACAAGGAGCAGCGTTCGATAATAATGTGCCATGCTCAATTCCTCCTTCATTAATAGTGGTAAAATGGAAGTCAAATTCACCTTAGCTTATTTCGATGTTTTTAGGCGATACTATAAGCTTTTGACTGGAACGCAAAAACTATTCAAATCATTACGACAAAAATAAACAAAAGGAAAACATACTAACTTAAGCATGTTTTCCTTTTGTTTACCAAAGCAACTCAAACATTTGTCCATTCACAAGATTCGTATCAATCGGGCAGACATCAGATTCTCTTCCATACTGCCAACCCCACACATTGCCTTTACATGGGGGCTTTCGCGGTTTGAAATTTGGTGCTCTTCGCAATATTGTTACACCATGCTGTGGTTCAGCACTCCATAATATCAATTGATTGCCTACCTTTTTATCATGGGACAACGCTTCGCAATACGCAGTACTAAACGAACCATTAATAGGGTCGTGATACAGCCCCGCCTTATATCCACTTGTAAATATTCCATCGACAAAGCCTCTTATCCATGCTTCATCTATATCAAAATGCTTTTCAAGATTGGCAAATACTACTTTACCTGTAGGGACGCCGATTCTTCGAGCCCGATAGATCGTATTTTGAGCAATAACCGCACCTTCTCTATAACCAATCGCGCGCTCGAAGTTACTGAAAATTGGAAGAATTTTAGTTCCACTTCGATGGAGCAAATTCACTTCCTCTTTTTTTAACATATCCACTCTCCCCGGGACAGATGCTAAATATCTTCCCCAATAAGATGGCTTCCCAAAGTTCTTTAAGACACAATCATATAAATCATTCGTTACCGTTGTGGCAGAATCTACTCCCCAATAATAAGGCAATCTATTCTCTCCTTTCTCAAGAGCATCATTAATTATAAATATTATTCTAGCTATGCTTGTCATAGACCAGTAACTCTCACCACAAATCAACCAATATTCATTCTTACACCATGTCTTTATGAATTCGCAGGAATTTTAACTAAAAGAGTTGATTAAATCAATAAATAGAAGGAGGAGATAGCATCAAAAAAGAACCATTTAGACGGATTAGAAAATGGAGTGATGGTCCGTTGATTCAGCATTGTTGTTACTTATATAAGATTGTAAAACCATTAGAAGAGAGAAGAGGGGGAGTATTAAAAGGTTATATGAAGTTGATTTTTGGCTCATTTTCTCTCCTTTCCGTATAATTAAAAGGCATTTACACGAAATGAGCCAAAAATCATTTTTACAACTCTTTGGTTAACAAAGCTACCATGAAAACATATGTTTGTTTTTAATAACGGGACAATAACTCTGATTCGAGATTCGAGCAAACGAAAAGGATAAAGTCAACAACTCTCTCTTAACATTTTAGCGAGTCAGAGCAGGCCTTGTAACACAACACTCATTTGGTTAAATAAACCCAAACTTAAGCGCCGTTCACATTGCAAAATCATCCCGGTAAAAAGGCAATATTATTGATAAGGAAACTGTGTAGAGTAATTACTAAATTGTTGGTGTGCTTGATCAACCTTTTGTTGTTCAGCGGCCTCCAACTTATACCAACCTTTTTTAAACATTAAATTAAATAGGTCTCTTGAACTTTGATGTGTCTCTTCTAATATTTGCAAAAATTCTTGATATAACTGGTCATGACTTGCTTCACGAACGGCAACATTTAAACTATCTGTTAAATATTTACAAGTAGAAAGACCATCGTTCATAAAATCTCTTTCATTCATTTCTGGTGTTTTTACTTTAGGTAGCTGTCCTGTTGAAGGATTCGCAATCTGCTTATTTTGTTGTTGATTTTGCAAAATACATCACCTGCTTTCTTAATGCTGTTGACCTTGATTAGGATTCGGTACATTCGCCATAATGGTATCGTTATTGACTTGTAAATGAGAAAGTAAACGTTGGTAATGGTTTTGATGCATTTTTCCAGCCTGTTCAAATGCTTGTTTAATTTCCGGATCATTTACTTGCTGTGCATAGAAGTGAAATTTCTTAAATGCAAGTAATTCCCACGACATTGCATCCTTTAAATAGGACAAGTCCTTTGTCGTAATAGCGGGTGGTGGTGATGGCATTGGTGTTTGTTGTGAAAATTGCATAGTCTTCTCCTTTACAAAAAAATTTATGTTAATAAAGGGCCATGTTGTAACTTAAGACTCATTTCCCTCTTTTCCATCATTCCCTTTATCAACTCCTGTTGCACGATTAAAACTTTGAAAAACGAGGTTGAATCCTTGATCCATCGCATTCATAGAATCCCTTTTTTGGCCTCGTTTTTTCTGTTTCTTCAATTATGTACACCTCCTCATCACTAGGTTTCCAATTATTAAATCGGATATTCATCGTTCAAGGCATCTTCTAAAAATCGACAAATTCACATACATTTATGATAATAACAGCAGTGTGAGGAGGGACAATAATTGAAATTTGAACAAGAGCGTGCAACTCTATTTGGAGAAAATTTAATTCATTTTGCGCAATATGTGCTTAATAGTGAAGATGTAAATTACCTATCTGATCGCCATAAACTATTTCGACTCAAAAACATCGTAGAAGAATATCGTATACAATTATTAGGGGAAGAAATTGTCCGACTTAATCGATTTAGTTGGCAAAAGGAACAGTCCGAAGCATTAATCGCCAGAGCTTGCAAAGCAATTGAAAATATTGCTGAATATATAGAAAATAATTTAGATGATCTCTTTATTTACTCTGCAAGAATCCATATTTTGAAGCATTTTTATTAAACCTTCCATTTTACCAACTGAAGCAAGATCGCTATAATAGAAAAAGATAAATGCTGAAAAAAGGGGAAACAAGATTTTGAAATCAAAAAGAGTTACTTTTATCATTCCAATTATGATGGTTGTTGGCATAGCATCGATTTGGATGCTACAAACAGGCTATTCCGAAATTGATCTTACCATTCGGTTGTTCATTACATTCGGTGCCGTTGTTTTTTCAGGAATTATTTCCTATTTTCTCTTTCCTGAAAATGAAGAAAATAAACGGAGATGAAATCAGTAGGTTTCATCTTTTATTATTTGGATGTGTTCAATAATATTGTTCTAAAACTTATACGCAAATCCTTTATGAAACTAAGAATTTACAAGTATTTCAGTTCAATAAAACGGTAGCAAAAATCAAAACCAACCAATAACAAAACAAATTTAAAAGAATTTCAAACTAGTCTAAACCGTTTGTTTTTTAACTTCAATTTTAGCGTAACTTTTATGTTAGTCTCTGACAAATCTATGCTGAGAGAAGGGGCGACTGACTTTATCTAGCATTACGTCAAACAGAAATCATGTTTATTAACAACCAATCTAAAAAGCCAACTGCAACAAGTAACGGTGCGATTGTGTAAGAAAAGAAAGGATGTCATTATGTTTAAATTAGAAAAATTCATTACTAATTTCGATTGGGAAAGTCTGCTGATAAAAGGAGGAGTTATTTTACTTCAAATTATCGGGGTACTCCTCGCTTACTGGATTATTAGACGGATTGGCCGCAAAATTCTTGATCGGACATTTAATAATGTATTGCATCGCCAAGATATAACCGAAGGAAGAGCCTTAACATTACATCGTTTGGCGGAGAATATTTTCTCATATGCTTTAGTTTTTATCCTTGCTGCCACTCTTTTTAGTGTTCTCGGAATCCCAGTTGCCAGTTTAATCGCTGGAGCAGGGATTGTCGGACTAGCAGTCGGTTTCGGCGCACAAGGATTGGTAAGTGATGTTGTAACTGGATTTTTTCTTTTACTTGAAAAACAGATTGATGTGAATGATTATGTCACGGTCGGAAACTTTGACGGGGTTGTCGAAGCAGTAGGACTTAGAACAACGCAAATTCGCGGTTTCGATGGGACTCTGCACTATATTCCGAATCGAGAAATAACAAGTTTAAGCAATCATTCAAGAGGAAACATGCGCGCGTTAGTCGATATTGGCATTTCCTATGAGGACGATATCGATAAGGCCATTGATGTCATGCAGCATGCGTGTGAGCAAGTTGCTCAAGAAACCTCAACAATCATCGAAGGGCCAAATGTTCTTGGTGTCCAAGCATTCGGAACCTCAGAAATAGTCATTCGTGTGATCGCAAAAACAGTAAACGGTGAACAATGGGCAATCGAGAGACAATTAAGAAAAGCGATTAAAGAAGCTTTTGATACCCATGGAATCGAAATTCCATTCCCACATCAAGTGTTAATCCAAAAACAGACAGAAACTCAGCAAAAATCATTAAGCTAAGAAACAAAAGCGTGCGGTGCCTTCACAACAATGATAATTCGAATTATCCCGATTCTGGCGTAAGGAAAACTACGGGGCAGTAAAAAATGAATGAAGCTGAAGAAGATATCGATGCACTCTTTTAAAAAGTGACGAACATTTTAAGAAATCTAAAAAAGCCGATCAACATCAGTTGACGGCTTTTAAACAATTATAGAAATTTCTTCATATCTAAAATAGCTTGATAATGTATTCCTTCGTGGAAAATTGTGCGGATGAGAACCTGTTCAATCGTATACATTCCCATATCTGTAGGTTCAAATTCCTCTTCTAATCTTTCGCCATAGAGTTTTTTAATTTCGCTTGGTTGGTTTTTTAAAAGTATTTTTAAGTCTTGTGTACTAGGAGTTTCCCATGTGAAATCGCTAGGCGATGTACAAAAACCGAACGAATTCTGGAAAACTGCCGGTAGATTTGCATTTTCCTTTGTTACGTCCTGAATCCAAAGATATTGATCTAAATAGATATGGCCTAAATTCCAACGAATATTGTTGTTAAATCCGTTCGGAATAAGCTCTGCTTGCTCTTCGCTAATGTCTTCAACCGTTTTTAATGTTAAAGTACGATATGCTTCTAACTGATTAAATAATACTTCGTGCCTTTTTTTCACCTTTCATTCCCCCTAAATTCACTTTCAACGAATATATTACGTGATCGGGCTACTGATTTCCTTCAAAAATAGAAGGAATTTTCGTAATCGTAAACGAATTAAATGTTAATTAATTATAAAGAGGTGTATGCTAAATGAAATCATCCCGCTATACGGTCAAGAAGTTACCTGCGTATCGGGCTATTGGCTTGAAATGGGAAGGTGCTTACAGTGAAGTGGCACAATTAAAAGAAGTGATCAATGAAATGAGTCAACGAATAGACGAGTTAAAAAATCCGCTTGATCGAAACACGCAGCTTGGTTTATCTTATCATTTAAGACCTGACGGTTTTGTCCATTACTCTCTTTTTGAAGTAAACGAGTTTGAGGATATCCCACCTGGAATGATAGAATTTTATGTTCCTGAACTAACATACGTCATCACCCATCATCAAAAAGGAGAGAATATAGGGAAAAGCTATACAGATATCGGGATATGGATTAATGAGATGAACTATATCCCGTATGTTGATCCAAGCAAAGCGTATTACGATCCATTACCAATTAAGCATGAAAGATATCCACGCGATAGAGACTTGTCAGATCCACATTTTGATATTCTCATCCCAATTGAGACCGTAACTTCAGAATAAAAATAAAGTGCATATTTGGAGGGAATTAGATGGCCAATGTTAATGAAATTATGTCATGGACTTTTCACGAGGAAACAAGTGTGCCACCAGAAGTAGAGGAAATTTTAGTAGCAGGTGAAAGAGCAGAGGTTGCTTATAAAACGATACGAGATATTGCTGTCATTACAAATAAAAGGTTGATCATCTCAGATCGTCAAGGGTTGACAGGAAAGAAAGTAGAGGTATATACGATTCCTTTTAAATCGATTATCATGTACTCCTCCGAAAACGGGGGCAGACTTGATTTTAACTCAGAACTTGAATTATGGACAAAAGCAGGAAAGTTCAAATTAAATTTAAATAAAAAAGTGGATGTTCGTAAGCTAGACAGAATCATTGGAAGCTATATTCTTTAAAAAAGAATTATCATTATTGTCTTAATTCTTGGACAACACTCGGTTAATTTGCAATAATAAAAAAACGTCTGTTACTTTCTACTAAACGGAAATACTTTTATCCGAATGGGCCAGGATCAGTTAAATACGAAGGAGTGCAACCATGACAATAACTTATAAATCGCGCGATGAAGTTCCTTTAAGTGAAAAATGGAATTTAGAAGACCTTTACGTAAATCTTCAAAAGTGGGAAGATGATTTACAACTGATAGAAGTGCTAGCAAACGAATTAAAAACTTTTGATGGAGCTATCAATAATGGAAATCAATTATTGCAATTTTTAACAACGCAAGAGAAATTGTCCTATAAATTTAATCACCTCTATGCCTATGCGATGCTAAAAGTTGATGAAAATACTCGTGATACAACTTCTCAATCCTTATTGGAACGTGCAAGAGCGTTAAGTGTGAAGGTTAGTTCTGCTACTTCTTTCTTTCTCCCATTTTTACTAAGCTTAGAAGAACATACCTTAAAAAAATATATAGCTGAGGAGCAATGATTAACTTATTTTGAGAAAGATCTTTTTGAATCATTTCGATACAAAAAGCATGTATTAAGCAAGGAACAAGAAGCGCTCATGTCTCAGTTTGGGGAAGCCTTATCTGCACCAGCCAATACTTATGGGATGATCAATAATGCCGATATTAAGTTTGGAGAAGTGACAAATGAAAGAGGTGAAAAGGTTGAACTTACAAGAGGAATGTACTCGAAGTTAATCGAGGATGAAGATCGGGAGAAGAGAAAGGAAGCATACAAAGCTTATTACCAACCATATCTCCAGATGAAAAATTCAATCGCTTCGACCTTAGCAGCGGCAATTAAAAATAATGTAACCACTTCAAAAATTCGCAACTATCCATCTGCACTCGAAAAAGGCTTATTTGCAGATAATGTTCCGAAAGAGGTGTACGAGAACTTAATCAAGGCCACAAAGGAGCATATTGCACCGTTACATCAATACTCAGAACTTCGCAAAGAAAAGCTTAGGCTCGATGAATTAAGACAGTATGATATGAATGTTCCTCTTGTCAGTGGTGTAAAGCAAGATATCCCTTATGATGAAGCATATGAGATTATGATAAAAGCATTGGCTCCACTAGGTGAGGATTATATAAATACATTAAAGCACTTCAAGAAGTCACGTTATTTTGATGTCAGAGAAACTCCAGGGAAGCGTTCAGGTGCCTATAATCTTGGTGTCTATGGCGTACATCCATTTATTCTTTTAAATCATCAAGATGATCTCGATAGTCTATTTACGTTAGTCCATGAATGCGGTCATGGCGTACATAGTCAACTAAGTTCTCAATACCAACCACAAATTACAGCTCGTTACAGTATTTTCGTAGCAGAAGTGGCTTCAACGGTAAATGAAGTGTTACTTATTAATTATTTGTTAGATAAAGAAAAAGATGAAAAAGTGAAACGACATTTGCTTAATCATTTCATTGATAAATTTAGAGGGACATTCTTCACACAGGTCATGTTTGCTGAGTTTGAAAAATTAACACATGAAAGAGCCGAACAAGGTGAGCCATTAAATGTCGAAGTCTTTAATACCATTTATGAAACTTTATTAAGAGAATATTATGGTGATACTATCGTCGCAGATGAAGAAATGAAGTACGGATGGGCAAGAATCCCTCATTTTTATCGACCATTCTATGTATATAAGTACGCAACAGGATTTGCATCTGCAATTCAAATTGCGACGAATCTTCTTAAGGGGAATAAAGAAACTTTACACGCTTATTTAGAGTTCTTAAAGAGTGGCAGCTCTGATTATCCGCTTGAGCTGTTAAAGAAAACGGGAGTCGATTTAACTTCACCAGCGCCGATCAAAAATTCTTTGGCCAAGTTTAAGCAACTAGTTGAAGAATTTTCATCTCTATAACATAATGGCTTGGTTATATATCACTGTTGATTTTTGACTCATGTTCTCCTGTCTTTTCATGAGTTCAGATCAGCGTGGCTGAAAGACGTGCGAAACCTCGGTTTCAAACAAATGAACCAACGATTATTTTATCAACAATATTGCTTTACAAAGCCAAAATAATAAACAGCCAAAGTCGAAGCGTTTGGCTGTTTTCCTTTAATGGAGGAACAACAGGTTCGTTGGCACGGATTGGACAATCGACTAAACCACAGCAATAAAAAATTTCAGATGAAAAATCAATTAACACCGTATTTCTTTATTGAAAAAAGGAGTAGTTGAATCGGATTGTTTTTTGTTAAGTGAACAAAGGGGAGCGTGTCATTGAAATTGAACTGCTGGATAGCATGACCATTCTTTTTACTCATTCATGTTATACTTACCTTCAGAAAGTATGAGGGGTTTATCGATGAACAAAGAGAAGAAATATGAAAAAGATTTATTTCCACCGGTAAAAAAGTATTTTTCTAAACTGAACTATGAAGTATATGGAGAGGTGAACGACTGTGATGTTGTTGCCGTTAAAGCGGATGAATTGATTATTATCGAATTAAAATTACACTTCAACAGTGATTTGCTAATTCAAGCAACAAATCGACAACGTCTTACGGATCAAGTGTACGTTGCCATTCCAAAACCACGTTTCAAACGAAATTCAAAAAAATGGCATGATATGTGCCATTTACTAAAGAGATTAGAGCTTGGCTTAATTATGGTTACATTTTTAAAATCTACTACTAAACTAGAAGTAATTTTAGAACCTGGACCATATGATCGAAAATATAGTGTTCAAAGTTATAAAAGAAAACGTCAAAAATTATTTGATGAAATTAAAGGTCGAAATATAAACAATAATATTGGCGGTAGCAATCAAACAAAAATTATGACTGTGTATAAGGAAAATTGTATTCAGATTGCTATTTGTTTCCTTCACTACGGACCATTATCACCAAAAAAGCTTCGACAATTGGGAACTGGAGACAAGACGTTATCGATTTTATCTCAAAACCATTACGGCTGGTTTAGAAGAATTGCAAGAGGGGTCTATGATCTTAGTGAACTAGGAAAAAAAGAGTTAACAAAATTCCCTGAAGCTGTCCATTACTACACAAGCTTGATTAAACAACAAACCTAGTCTAAAGCTACAGTTTAGACTAGGTTTGATTTAGGAACGCATTAATAATTCCAGCGATAATGTCCAGCAATAGGCGTCTTAAATGAAGTTAATTTAACTTCCGCAGCAAAAGGCGGGTTATTATGAATAACTCAACTTTCGCAGACCAAATCAGGCAGGTAAGCCCTAATATAACCGGGTAAACCTGTAACCCATTGTGATAGTTGATTTTTAAGTAATTGCTGTGTTTGTTTATTCGTTTTCTTCAAGACATCTT